>JAPLHX010000205.1 GCA_026389415.1 Coprothermobacterota bacterium
GACAAACCGCCGGAGTCAAATGTGAGTCCCTTGCCGATCAGAAACAAGCGTTGGTCCTTGCCAGAGCCGGCATGGTGCAAGCGTACTAAAAATGCGGATTGATCGGACCCACGAGCGACCGCACAGAAGGCTCCCATTCCACGCTTCTCCGCTTCTGCAAACGTGAGGATTTCCAACTCACCGGCATAGGTGTCGGCCAATTTGCGAGCTTCTTCCAGCAAATAGGATGGTGTGGCTTTGTTTGCCGGCTCATTGACAAGATTTCGGGCAAATTCTTGTGATTTGGCGATGCGAACTGCTTTCTCCAAAGTCATTCCCAGATCCGTAGCGGTTGTGCTGATCCATAACTCCTCGATCGGTGGATGCTTGGTCTCTGTTTTGTACAACTCCGGCAAATAGCTGCCCTGACAAAACCCTTCTATCGCCTCTTCCAATTCTGCGGTGGAGCTCCTCAAACCGGGAAGGGTCAGCGCAACGGACGCGCCCAGCTTCTCCGTGCGGATTTTTCGGGCGGCCTTTGCATAGAGCAAACGGAGGCTGGATTCCCCGTTTTGCGCTTTCATTTTTGCTAAAAGGATTTTTTTCGACGAAATACGGTCAAAACTGAACAAGAGAGGCAGTTCTTTGGGTGCGAGTTCAGCGGCTTTCCAAAGCTGAAACAACTGATGCTGGAGCAGTTCGTCCAATGCTGTCCATTCCGCAGGGAATCGATCATCCGGCGCCACCAGTAGCAAGACATCGACAGATAGCTGCGGTAAAGCTCCTCGCTCCAGTTTGATTTGCATGTTGCTCCTTCCAAGGGGTGAAAAAGGATGACCTGATTGTAGCCGGGCCAACCCATGGCTTGCAAGATGCCTATTGTCCGATTGGGAAACTTGCTATCATCAATCGGATGTAGCCACAGACATCCCATCCTGATTAAAGGAGTGAACTCAGAAGATGGAAAAAGTAGATCTGGTGGTTCGGATCGGCGGAGAATCCGGCGAGGGAATCATCAGTGCGGGCGAGATTCTTACAATGGCTTGTGCCAGGGGGGGATTCAATGTCTTCACCTTCCGTTCCTATCCCGCGGAAGTGCGCGGGGGTCATTCCATGTTTCAAATGCGTGCAGCGAATTTTCCGATCTTTTCAGCCTGGGATGAAGTTCACATCTTGGTTGCTCTCAATCAGGAAGCCTATGACCGTCATTATCGCCAGCTCCAAAAAGGTGGAATCCTGATCTACGATCCTGCGGAAACCCAGCCACATTCGCGGGAAGACCTGCTACTTTACGCGGCACCCTTTAAAGACCTCACCACAAACCAGGTGCAAGCCCCGCAGGCCAAGAACATCGTTGTGCTTGGTACTATTGCCGAACTGTTTTCAATGCCAATAGACAAGCTGCAAGAAATCATCCGCGAGAAATTCGGACGCAAAGGCCAAGCGGTCCTGGAAAAAGATCTGTTCGCGCTGCAAGTGGGAGCGGATTACGCTCGGGAGCATCTCCAGAAAAAAGACCCCCACCAGTTGGGGCGGGGGGAAGGCGAACCCCGCTTGGTGCTTTCCGGGAACATGGCCATCACTTTGGGAGCGCTGATGGCTGGTTGCCGTTTTTTCGCCGGCTATCCGATCACTCCCGCAACCGATATTCTAGAAACGATGATGGTGGAAATGCCCAAACTGGGCGGTGTGTCCCTCCAGGTGGAGGATGAGATTTCTGCATTGGCCATGGTGATCGGTGCATCCTTCGCAGGCAAGAAGGGAATGACTGCCACCTCGGGACCCGGCTTGTCCTTAATGACGGAATTGATCGGTTTGGCGGCCATGACAGAACTGCCGGCTGTCATTATCGATGTACAGCGAGGTGGGCCAGCTACCGGCATTCCAACCAAAACAGAGCAGGGCGACCTCTTTGCCTCTGTTTTTGGTGGTCACGGCGATGCGCCGCGAGTGGTATTGGCTCCTTGCACTGTAGAAGACTGCTTCTATCAGACGATCCGCGCCTTTAACTTGGCTGAGCGAACACAGGGACCCGTACTAGTCCTTTCCGATCAAGCTTTGGCGCAACGAGTTGAAACGATATCGGTTCCCGATTTCAGTCAGATTCAGCCTAGAACATGATGGCGGCGGTCTACCCAATTATGAGCCCACGTTGCACGAACAGATGCAGGAGAAACGTTTTCACAAGCTAAACTTGGCGCTGGACAACAGCCCTTTAAATCTAGAACGTTGGGGCAATCCGGCGGCGGAGATCGGCATCATTTCCTGGGGTTCCACCGAAGGAGCGATCCGTGAAACGGTGCGACAATGTGGCGACATTGCGCTAGACGTGTTGATGGTCAAGCTGATCAACCCGCTACCAACTGCAGGAATAGCGGAATTCCTCAAAGGAAAGAAAAAAGTGATTGTTCCCGAAGTGAATTACCATGCGCAGTTCACCCATCTACTACGGACCGAATTCCTGTTCAACCCGATCCCTCTTCGAATCTATGGAGGACGTCCGTTTATGGCCACGGAAATCGTCAGCAAGGTGAAGGAGGTTGCCTGATGGCCCGCAATCCGCAGGATTACAAAGGAACCCTCAAACCGACCTGGTGCCCGGGATGCGGTGATTTCGGCGTCTTGACCGCCCTCTTCCAGGCCTTCGCCCGACTAGACCTGGATCCAAACAATATCGCCGTTGTCTCCGGCATCGGTTGTTCCAGCCGTTTGCCGGGATTCGTTTCCACCTATGGTATTCACGGCTTGCACGGACGAGCTTTGCCGCTTGGGCAAGGCGTGAAGTTGGCGAACCCGAAGCTGGAAGTGATCGTGACCGGGGGAGACGGAGATGCGTTTGCCATTGGTGGCGGTCATTTTCCCCATGCCGCCCGGCGAAACATCGATTTGACTTACATTGTTATGGATAATCGGATCTATGGTTTAACCAAAGGACAAGTCGCTCCGACATCCAGCCTCGATTTCCGCACTGTTTCTTCCCCTTACGGCAACTTTGAAGCACCGGTGAAACCGGTAGTCTGGGCTTTAGCATCAGGAGCTACATTTGTGGCCCGGGGATTTTCCGCTAAGGTCGGCGAATTGGCGGAAATCCTGATGAAAGCGATTGTCCACAAGGGATTCGCCTTCATTGATGTGCTTTCCCCCTGTATTACTTTCAATCGCACAGACACCTTCAAGTATTTCCAGGAAAGAGTGGTGCCATTGCCGAAAGGATACCGACCAAATGACCGGATTCATGCTCTGCAACTGATTGAGCAGGAAGAAGACCGACTGCATTTGGGAATCTTATATCAGGAAGACAGACAAACCTTAGATGATTGGTTGAAGAAGTTGGAGACTGTTGCAGGCCGCTCTACCCCCCAGGAGCTGGTTTTACGCCAACGATGAAGTCTAGCGAGAGTCTTGCCTGGCAAATGCTGCACGGGGCTCGAATCGACCGAGCCCCTGTTGCTAGTTGGCGTCATTTCTATCAAAGCGAATGGGATGCGGATGCCCTGGCCAAGGCCTTGGTCGATTTTCAGGCCGACTACGAATGGGACCTGATCAAATTAAACTACCGAGCGACCTTTTATGCAGAAGCCTGGGGCTTGAAAGCTCAACCCGGTCCCAACGATCACTGCAAGGGTCCCAACCCTGTTCCTCCTTTTCGCTCTGCCGACAACTTACCGGATTTGCTGGAACCCCCAGAACTACCCAGTTCTTTTTACCAGCAGCTTGCGGTTTTACAGCTAGTACGTGAGCGCTTTCCTGGTTTGCCTCTAATATCTACCTGTTTCAACGCGATCTCAGTGCTTGCCGACTTGTTTGACGGAGACGATCTCGTTAGAGAAGCGTTCGTCACCCAGCCAAATTGGATCCACCGATCTCTGGAGGTAATCAACCGGACCTTGATCCGGTTCAGCCAACAGGCCGTACGGCTGGGGGCTGACGGGATTTTTTTTGCCACCACCGAATGGGCGGAGACCCCGACGATTTCTTGGCCGGTTTTTCTGGAATTTGTGTTGCCGTATGACCGGGAATTCCTGCAGAAGGTGAAAGCCCCCTGGAACATTTTTCATGTTTGCGGGGGCAAGAACTACCTGCCCAGTCTGTTAAAGCTCGATGTCGCAGGGTTCTCCTGGGATCCCACTCTGCCAGGCAATCTGACCTTGAGGGAAGCGGCGGAAAAAACGGACCGAATCCTGATCGGGGGGCTTTCGCGGCAAACGCTGGAGGAAGCGACGCCGGTAGAAGTGCGCAATCAAGCAGAGCAAGTACTCCAAGAGATCTCGCCCCATCGTCTTATTTTGGCTCCTGGCTGCACCGCCAGACCAACCGTGCCACCGGCGAATCTGCATGCGCTGCGCGAAGCGGTGTGGCGATGAAGGTTTTGGTTACGTCTGCGGTAGGTTTCTGTTCTGGGGTGCGACGAGCCGTGGAGCAGTCGATAAAACATGCAATTCCAGGCCGCACATTTACGCTTGGCCCCCTGATCCATAATCCACAGGTCGTTCAATTCCTGGAGCGACAGGGAGTGCTTGCGCGGGAGCGACTTGAATCCTTTAAATCGGGTGAACTTCTCATCATTCCTGCGCAAGGGATTACTAAAGCCTTCCTGGAGCTAGCCCAGCAGCGTAGGGTGGCCATCCTTGATACCACATGCCCGGAGTTGACCCGAACCCGGAACCTGATGATGAAGAGCGCAGCAGAAGGATATCAGATTGCATTCCTGGGCGATCCTGGGCATGCGGAAACGGAAAGCCTGCTTTCCTTCGTGCCTGACGCAATCCTGATCCCCTCTTCCAATCTAGCATCTACCATTGCTTGGACCAAGAAGGTGGCTGTTTTTGCGCAAAGCACGCAGACATTGGAAGCCCTCCAATCTCTTTCCCAAGTTGTGCTGGCAAAAACCGATGAACTACGCATCTTCAACACAATCTGTCAGGCCACGCGCAGGCGACAGGAAAGCCTGCGACGATTGCTTCCCAAAGTTAGGACCTTGGTTGTGGTGGGGGGGCTGAATTCCGCTAATACGCAACGATTGGCCGAAATGGGCAAGTCTGCCGGGAAAAAGGTTTGTCACGTCGAGACAGCAGAAGATCTCGATCCGCGTTGGCTGGACAGCGACATGCCCATCGGCGTCACTTCCGGCGCTTCAACGCCGATCGAGGTAGTGCGGGAAGTAGTAGCTCAACTGGAACAGTTCAGCGTTTTCGGTGAAAAAACGCAAAAAAACTGACGATCCCGCCGATCAAGAGGCTCATGTAATACGTCAGAAAACGCCAAAGAATGACAAAAACTCCCAGCAGCGGGTATGGAACCAAATTGGCCATAAAAAAAATCGTCGCAAACCCAGCTTCCGCCACACCGGACGATCCGGGAGTCGGAGCATAAGCGGAAGCCAAATAGAATATTATGCCCACGGCCAGGATTTGGGATAAGGGGGAATTCACACCCAAGCCCCATAGCAGCAAAGCGGGTACCGTGAGAGTGATTATCCACAGCAGCATGCTATAAAATCCCACCAGAATCAGGTTTTTTCTCTTGGTCCTAGCTACCTCGCGGATCGAATCCCGGAACTCCTGCACTTCGTGGACTATCCGATCGGCCACCATGTTCAGTTTTTCTCGTTTCCAAAAACGTTCCAGCAGATGCCTGGTGAAAAGCCATCGGACGAACCTCGAGAAGAGCTGTGGTCGTAAAGTGAATAGAACCATCAGGAAGGTTGCGATCAGATATAAGAAGATGCCCACGTTGAGAAAAGTATTCAGTGCGGGTGGCAAGGACCAGGCCTTTTTCATCAGGATCAGCCAGACAGGAATGACGATCCCCAACGCTAAACGAGCAATCGCACTGATAATTCCCTTGACCATGATCACAGCGACGGACTTCCCGGTGGCAATCCCGTTGCGGGCGAGGAGATAAATTTGAAAGGGTTCGCCCCCCGTATCGAAAGGAGTAATGTTAGCGAAGAAGGACCCCACCAGGGCAATTTGAAGAGCCTTACGGAAGGAAAGCTCTCTACCGACGGCATCGGTGATGGCGCAGAGTTTCTCCGCTTCCAGGGCATAATTTAAGAAAATCAAAGCCACGGCAGCTGCAAGATACCAAAAGTTGACGGAGCTGAATGCTTGATTGATGTCAGCGTTGGTATAATAAAAAATAAGACTGGTGGCCAAAGCAGAAAGACTCAAGGCTACGATGACACCGCGAATGATGGTCCGGTTATTCCGCGGTAGAGATGTACCTTTTTCTTGCATTCAGCTCCAGGTGAATACAAACAAAATCATGGAGTGGCGGGTGGTTGTAGCTCTGTCGGGGGTATTGGCGTCTCTTTTTTTGCGGGGGTTTTCGAGCGGCGGAGGGAAAATGCCGTGATGGCAAAGAGGACTAGGGCCAAGAAAAGAAAAACCTGGTTGACGAAGATGATGCTATTGCGGATCTCCAAAGCAAGAAAGAGAGAAACAAACTGGCAGATGAATGCCAACACCAAGCTGATGCCCGCTAATAGGTAGTAAAACCCCAGCATATCCTTCCTTCCGCGCGTCACAATCACGGCCAGCCAGCAAAAGAGAATCGCAAGTACAATCAGAAACCCACCGGCGTATAACACTAATCCCGTAGGTGCTGCCATCGGCGGCGCAAAGACTTCAGTGGCGGTTCCAGTTAGGGTAAAGCTGATTTCAGTTATCATATCTCGCAGTTGTATCCTCCTTTGCCAATTCTAGAATAGAAAGGTCTGACTCCATCCGTCAAATCCGCAACCAAGCCAAATGCACTAGAATGAAACCATGCAGGATCAGACTACCAAGATTGCTGACGCCCGTCACGATCCACGTGTTTTCATCGGATTGGTTGAAGACACTCTACCCCAAATCTATGGGTTTTTGCTGTGGTGGCTAGGTCACCGAAAATTGGCCGAGCAAATCACGCGAGACACTTATCTTGCGGCTCTGGAACAAATGCACGAGTATGCTGCATTGGAGGATGGATTTCTGGCCTGGTTAGTCGATAAAGCATTGATTCAGGTTGCTCGAGCCCAAAAGGGCAATTCTTCATGGACCCAGAACCCAGAAAAGTCTCCCTTTGCCGACGAGGATCGTCATGCCCTATGGCTTACAATCAGGAGCTATTCCCAGGCTCTCCTCCTGCCATTCCTGTTGTCTTCCCTGGTCGGTTTATCCGCTAGACAGATTTCGCAATTGGTCCGCCGCAAGGAAGAGGAAGTCCAACAATCCATGCGGGAACTATCCGATGCGATCGATGCCAAAGCAATGCCCCAAGGAAATGCCGCCGTTCCAGACCTAACGGAAAAACTGGAAACGTCTGCGAACCTGCGCATCACCTCGCTCTCTCCCGTACAACCCTCTGCCTATTTCCGAGCAGAACTAGACGGTCGTTTGGCGGAACGGGGACAGCTCCTTTGGCAGCGCATCCGGTTCTGGCGAAGGATTCGTATCATCATTCCGGTCGCCGCGGCAGCCATCATCGCCTTGACGTTTTTTGGATTACGCTATTTATTGCCCGTGATGCCGGCTTTTCCGGTCTTACCCACGGTACCACTGGAGGAACCAGCCGGATCAGAGCTATATCAAGGAATTCTTTCGCCGGAATATACTTCCACCGGAACCATTTCCTTGCCTCCCCAGTTGATGGTATATCGGACACAAGGTCAGATAGACCGCTCCTACGTGGAAGAACTGTGTTGGCGTTTGGATGTCCCCTTGATGATCCGCTCGACGGAGAATACCTTTCTAGCGGGTGCGCAAGAAGAACTACTTGTCTGGTCGGCTTCCGGCGGTTTCTTGTACCGCCCCTCGCAGGAACGGTCGGGCAGAGACCTATCGAGTGACGAAGCGATTGCCAGAGCACAACAATTCCTCCAGGGACGTCAGCTGTGGCCCACCGATGTCGGCGGATCTCGCACCATCCTGGTAGATCCTGCGCAAGGAATGATCGGAATTGCATTCGATCGGACGGTTGGTGGGCTGCTGGTGGCCGGCTCGCGGATTGAGGTTTTTTTTCGCGGTGAGCAACTGGAGCGTATCGTCTACAATTGGCGGCCTCTTCTTCCTTTCAAGAAATATCCGATATTTGGTCAAGACCAAGTGGATCAAGCGCTGCGACAGGTCGGTTTTTCCGGCTCCGTTGATTCTTTGCGATTGGTCTACCAAGAAGCGTTGCCGGAAGCCAACCAGGAATTTCTGCTCCCCTTGTTTGCTGTTTCCGGCCGAAACCCCAGTTCCGGACAGCTGTTGTTGCGCAAGTTTTGGGCATTGGAAGCAGTCTATCTTTCTCCTTAAAACCCACTCGGATTTGACAACAACAGACAGTTCCCTTATGAAAGTGGGAATAGCATGACGGATATTGCGTATTGGGGACCGTTAATATGGATCACTGTGCTGGCCTGCGGCGGCTTGAGCGGCTTCATCCTGGATCTGGTGATAGCCCAAGGGAAAGCTCCCGGGGGGGTTTTGGCAACGATGGCTGCCGGATTTCTGGGCGCGTTTTTAACCCAATGGCTGCTCGGGGAAGTGATTCCCTGGGGAGTTTTGGGTGTGAACATAGTTTTGGTGGTGCCCATCGGAGCGATGTCGGCCTTGCTATACCTCGTGCTAACCAAACTATTTCATTTTTACTAAAGGTATTGCCCTCATCGCAGTACCTCTCTACAATGAATCTAAATCTCTGCTAAGAAGGAGGGTTTTAAGATGCCATTTTGCGCGAATTGTGGCAACAAGCTGGACGAAGGTATTTCGGCCTGCCCAAACTGTGGGGCAGCCTACGGTGGGAAAAGCTCGGGAGGATTCAGTTGGGGAGAGTTCTTCAAGAATCTCGTCCTGAAACCGGCGGCGGCCTTCGATGCCTTGGTCCAAGCTCGGATATGGTGGTTCGGCCTGGTGATGGTATTTGCCGTGGGTTTGTTCTCCGGCATCGGCAAGTTTATTGCCTTGGGAAAAGTCGGGACAAGGGGTTTCTTCTACGACATTTTCTTCGAGTTCTTCTTCCTCCTGTTCCTGGTTGGCGCGTTGAAGTTTGCCGCCGGGTTTTTCAAGGGGCAGGGAAACGATTTTCCGGGATTGTTCATTGCCACTAGCGCCTCCTTCATCGCCTATGTACCCTATGCCCTTCTTGCCCTGATCCCCGTAACCGCCGTAAAGATCATCTTCCTGATCCTGTTTAGTCTGGTGCAGGTTTATTTGTTGATGGGCGTGTTGGAGTCGCAAGAGAAATTGGCCATGGGTCCGGCTCTGATCACCGCCTTCTCACCCATCCTTTTCTATATCATCATCGAGATTATTCGCGGAAGTTTCGGTTTCTGAGCCGACGGAAAACAAACAAAACAGCCCTTGGTAAAAACCAAGGGCTGTTTTGTTTGCATAAAAAATCTCTAAAGGCTAAAGACCCAGGATGCGATTGATGATTACGGCAGCCTCTGCCCTCGTCGCTGACTGTTCCGGGTGGAATGTGCCGTCGGGATATCCGTTCAGGATTTTAGCTTGTGCTGCCGCTTCAATCGGAGCAAACGCCCAGAAATCCGGCGACAAGTCCGAGAAGGTT
>JAPLHX010000279.1 GCA_026389415.1 Coprothermobacterota bacterium
ACTCGGAACCGAAATCGGTTGTTCATCCTGGATATCCCCCCATAATTCCGGACCTTCATTGCGAAGCTCTACTTCCAACCGATGACCCGCACAGAGAATGGCAATTCGTGATCCTGGGGCTATCCGCAACACATGGCGCAGATGATGGCTTTCTTTCTTTGGGAAACGAATCCGCCGGCCGCTACGGGCTTCTGGCGGTAGCCAGAGCGTGCGAACCAATCAGACTTCCTCGGCTTGTAGGGTTTTTTCCAAAATCCCGGTTACACAGGATAGCAAGCGGATGGCTTTGGCATAATCCATCCGCACCGGCCCAACCAAGCCCAAAGCTCCCAAGGCATAGGTGGACACTTCAAAGGGCATCGATAAAAGGCTTAATTCACGCATCTCGCTCACTTCATTTTCCTGGCCGATGAATACCTGAAGGTTCCTATTCGTTAGATGGCGCTCCAGCATTTCCTGCAGTAGAAAACGTCGATCCAAGGCGCCGGCGATGATCCTCAGTTGCGATTGATGAAGATCGGAAGTCAGTAGGATATTCTCTGCGCTTTCCACAATCAAACGCTCCCCTTGTTCGTACAAAAAAGCGTCGTGGATGATAGAAGCCACTTGGTTCCAGACGGACAGGTACGCGGCCGGCTGATGTTCCTTCATTTTTCGCAAGGTTTGCAAACTCTGCCAGGCAGTTTTTCCCGCCAGGGCACGCGTCAGGATTCGGGAAAGTTCCTCCAGGTCTTCCTCCACTAAGTCCGGGAGGATTTCCACAAATGCGTCTTGGATGATTCTGAGATTTGAAACAAGGATCAAAAGGGCTCGACGGGAAGACACAGGTATGAAATGCAAATGGCGAAACACTTGCTGCGACAACTGTGGAGTGAGAGCGAGGGATGTGTAGGTAGAAATAGCGGAAACCAAACGGCAAGCTTCGGCTAAGGTGTTATGCAAATCCTTGGCAGTCCGTAACAACGCCTGCGAGATTTTCTCGGTTTCCTGCTCCGGGACTGGGGAGATTGTGAGCAGATGGTCGATGTAGTGGCGATAACCGAGTTCGGTGGGGATTCGACCGGCGGAAGTGTGCGGGTGGGTCAGGTAACCCATCTCCTCCAAGGCGGACATGTCTCCCCGAATCGTCGCCGGGCTGTAGGGCATGCCATATTTCCGCAGGATTGCTTCCGAGCCCACGGGTTGACCCTGCAGAATGTACTCCTCTACCACCGCTTTAAGGATGCTCTTTCGCCGTTCCGACAGCTCAATCATGGATCCAGCACACTACCTCTGGGAGTGCTAAATCAATCATATACCAAGCCTTTACAGTAAGCGAACAAACACTTGATTCGAAATAAAGAAATGCCGTTCCGGCAAAACCCAGCGCCCATTTTCCTCTTCGATCCACCCCTCTGCCTTCAGTTCCTCCAGGCACTGTCGCATGCGTGCGTAAGCTCGTGGATAGCGAGTGAGCAGATCTTGCTCACGGAAACCATCACTCGTGCGCAAGTGAAGGATGATTTCCTCGCGTAAGGCAGCCATTCCTCGCTTGCCGATACGAGAGGTTGTCGGGAACTCTCCTCGTTCCAGCCTAAAACAATAATCATCAAGTCCGCGGGTGTTTTTCCAGCGGGTTCCATCCAGAAACGAAACCGCACCCAGGCCCATTCCCAGATATTCGCCGGAATGCCAGTAGATCTCGTTGTGGCGACAGCGATAGCCTGGACGAGCAAAGTTGGAGATCTCGTAGTGTTCGAAGCCGGCACTGCGGAGCATTTGGCAAGCCGCTTCGTACATCTCGGCCACCTCATCTTCGGTTGGCAGTTGCGCTTGTCCGCTCGCCACGGCACGAGCCAAAGGCGTACCTCGTTCCAAGCTGAGGGCGTAAAGAGAAAGGTGCTCCGGCGCTAAATCCAGCATTTCCATCAAGCTCAAGAGAAAGTCACCCTTTCCTTGATTAGGGATTCCGAAAATCAAGTCGCAATTGATGTTGGTGAATCCACTGCGACGAGCGATCCGGAAAGCCTCCTTTGCTTCCGGCGCATTGTGAATGCGACCCAGCGTTTCCAGCTCCCAATTCCGAAGGGATTGAATGCCGAGGGAGATCCGGTTGAAGCCGGTTTGCGTCAAACGCAAACCCATTTCCTGAGTCAGGGTACCAGGATTCGCCTCCAACGTGATCTCCGCACTGGAGGGAACCCCCGTCTTGCGCAGGAGGTCATTCAGTTCTTGGGGAGGTACAAGCGTCGGGGTGCCTCCTCCGATGTACAACGAGACTAGTTCTCGTTCGGATAGCAACGGTTGATACCGTTCGATTTCCCGCCCAAGAGCCGACAGATAAGGCGGGAACAACGGCGTAGGAAGCGAAAGGAAATCGCAATAGGAGCACTTCCGCAGACAGAAGGGGATGTGCAAATACACGCCAAGAGGATGCCCCTCGCTCATTCGGAGCTGTCGATCTTCAACATGCTGAAGAAAGCTTCTTGCGGCACCTCCACGTTCCCCACTTGCTTCATCCGTTTTTTGCCTTTTTTCTGTTTTTCCAGCAATTTCATCTTGCGGGTGACATCTCCGCCGTAGCATTTAGCCAACACGTCCTTGCGCTTGGCCTTGATTTCCTCCCGAGCGATTACGCGACTGCCGATAGCTCCCTGCAAGACAACCTCGTACATTTGCCGGGGAATTGCCTTCCGCAACTTGAACAATGCTTTGCGGGCGTGCTGATAGGCTTGCTCGGCTGGGAAGATATAGGACAGGGCGTCCACCGGTTTATCGTTGATCAAGATATCCAGCTTGACCAGATTGGACTGCCGGTATTCCTGAAATTCGTAGTCTAGCGATGCATAGCCACGGGAACGACTTTTCAACTGATCGTAGAAGTCCAGTAGGATCTCCGCCAAAGGCAACTCGTAGGTCAGGATCACTCGGCTACCTTCCACGTACTCCATGTTTTTGAAAATCCCTCGCCGTCCCTGACAGAGCTCCATCATCGGTCCGACGGAATCCTGCGGCACGATCACTATCGCTTTCACAAAAGGTTCCTTGATGTAGTCGATTTGGTTGTCGGGCGGAAACTTGGCCGGATTGTCGATTTCGATTTCCTCCCCATTATGCAGGTAGACTTTGTAGCCCACCGAAGGTGCTGTAGCTACCAGGTCCTGCCCGTATTCCCTTTCCAAGCGCTGCTGGGCGATATCCATATGCAGCAGTCCAAGAAAACCACAGCGAAACCCGAACCCCAGTGCGGGAGAGGATTCCGGTTCAAAGACGATAGAAGCGTCGTTGAGTGCCAATTTCTGCAAGGCCTCGCGCAGTTCGGGATAATCCTCATTGCGGCTCGGATACAGGCCGCAAAAAACCATCGGCTGCGCATGACGAAAACCAGGCAGGGGGGTTGTCGCCGACCGGTCTGCATCGGTGATGGTGTCACCGACCTTGGTTTCGGAGAGGCTTTTTATGGTGGCGGCCAAATAGCCGACTTCCCCGGTATTCAGCTCGGGCTGAGGTACGAGTCCGAGTCGGAGGTGGCCTACCTCCATCACTTCAAAGACCTGCCCGGTCGCCATCATCTTGATACTCTGTCCGATTCGCAGAGACCCATCGACCACCCGGATGTAGGCGATCACGCCCTTGTAGGGATCGTAGTACGAATCGAAAATCAAGGCGCGCAAGGGGGCCTCTGAATTTCCCCCCGGGGGGCGGATGCGATGGATGATCGCCTCCAGGATCTCCGGTACACCTACTCCTTCCTTTGCGGAAGCCAGGATCGCTTCCCCAGCGTCCAACAGCAAGATCTCCTCGATCTCCCGCCGAGTGCGTTCCGGATCGGCCACCGCCAAATCAATTTTGTTGATTACCGGCACGATGTCTAAACCTAAATCAATCGCCAGGTAAGCGTTGGCTAGCGTTTGCGCCTCCACCCCTTGGGTGGCGTCAATCACCAGCAGAGCACCGTCACAGGCGGAAAGCGAGCGTGACACTTCATAGGTGAAATCGACATGGCCGGGTGTGTCAATCAGGTTCAAGATGTAGTTTGAGCCATCCCTAGCCTTGTATTCCAACCGGACGGGATGGGCTTTAATTGTGATACCCTTTTCTCGTTCCAAATCCATGGAGTCCAGGATCTGCTCTTGCTGGTTTCGCTCGGTCATTAGACCGGTGGCCTCCAGCAAGCGATCGGCAAGGGTCGATTTGCCATGGTCAATATGGGCAATGATGGAAAAATTCCGGATGCGTTCCTGCATAAGGCTAGTATAACAAGGTAGCAAAGGACACAGTGTTAGGGCAGCGATCCGATTGGCAGATCATCAAAGACGACCACGATGCTGCCCTCCTCGGAATATCACCGCCAACCAGGCCACAAACTCTGCAGGGCCACAGCAATCCGCAGCGAAAACAAATAAAAACTGCGCGCTTGCCTTGGTCGGTGTTGATGGTTTTACACCATTGCAGGTCTAACTGGAGTAAAATAGGTCGTGGATCCAATGCAACCACCGGAAATAACACATCTGTCACCCGAGGTCCTGGATAACCTGGATCTTTTCGTCTATGCCTGGAACCCAAACGATAAAACTCCAAAACTCTCTTACCGCAGCCCGGCGCTTCTTGCATTAACAGGCTATTCTCTTTCTTCGTTCTCGGACCCCGGATTCTGGATGAGCATCGTTCACCCCGACGATCAACTCCTGGCGAAAAACAACCTGGATCATTTGGAAAAAGGGGACAAATGCCAGTCAGAGTATCGCATTATTGCCAAAAATGGCGATGTGATCTGGGTGGCCGATACGGCAGTTCCGATTCGAGATGCAGAGGGAACCATCGTTCGGATTGAAGGAGTGTTGACCAATATTACCGAATGGAAAAAGGTACTCGCCTCCATTCGCGAATCGGAAGAGCGGTACCGGCAGTTGATAGATACCTTACCCGAAGCGATCATCATTCATCAGCAGGGCACGATTGTTTTCCTAAATCCAGCAGCCATCGCATTATTGGGTGCGCAGAATGCGCAAGACCTGGTTGGACACCACCTATTCTCTTTTATCCCCTTTAGTCACCTGTCTTCAGTACATCCCGGGACCAAACGAGGACCCGAAGAACGAAAGAGTTCAACCTCAATCGAAGAGAAAGCCATTCGGCTGGATGGAACCATCCTTGACATCGAAGTAACATCCCTACCCGTTTCCTTTGCTGGGAAACCTGCTGGGATGTTGGTAGTAAGTGACATCACCCAACGCACGGAACGGAAACGCATAGAGAGGGAGTTGCAGCAGGCCGAGGAAAAGTTCCGGTTGTTGGTGGAGCAAATCCCAGCCATTACGTATATCGACACCGTCGATGAGGTCAGCTCGACCTTGTACATGAGCCCGCAGGTCGATCCACTTCTGGGGTATCCCCCCCAGAAGTGGATCGAGGATCCAAACTTATGGTCAAATCTTCTTCACCCGGAAGACCGCCAGCTCGTGTTAGCCGAACACGTCCGCACCAACGCCACCGGAGACCCCTTCTCGCTGGAGTACCGTTTAATCCATAAGGATGGCCATCCTGTTTGGTTTCGCGATCAAGCGATCCTGATGCGGGATGAGCATGGTCGGCCGGAATGGTGGCTTGGATTCCTGCTGGAGATCACTGAGCAGAAAACGGCGGAGGAAGCGCAAAGAGTTGCCAATGCCCAGTGGCGCCAATACTTGGAAGCATCTCCTGATCCGATGTGGATCAAGGATTCCTCCAGCCGCTACCTTGCCGTCAACCGAGCGTTCCTGGAATGGGAAGGGTTTTCGGCAGAACAATGGCTGGGCAAAACTGATTCAGAGTTGTTTCTACCGGCCCAAGCGGCAACTCATCTTGCGGATGACCAAAAAACATTAGCCGAAGGGCAGATCGAAAAGGAGATGGAAGAAGTCAAGCAAGGCCAACAGCGCACCTTCCTGATCAAGCAGGTTCCGATCCGCTCGATCAATGGTGAGATCGCCGGAATCCTGGGAATCTCGCGCGATATCACCGAACGCAAAACGGCGATTGAAGCGCTCAAGTCCTCGGAGGCGCTCTACCATTCGTTGATCGACTCCATGCAAGATGCCTTGCATGTGGTAGACCGGGAATTACGATTGGTTCTGGCGAATCCGGTTTGCCTGGAATGGATCGCACAATTCGGACACAACAGGGGGGAGGCGATTGGTCAAAACCTCCACGTGCTATTCCCATTCCTTGGGGATGAAGCCCGGCAGCAGTACCAACAAGTGTTTGAAACCGGTCAAATGATCCAAACCGAGGGCGTAACCCGATTGGAAGATCGTCAGCTTTGGACCGAAACTCGTAAGATTCCGATTGTAATCGATAAGCAAGTGATTTGGGTTGTGACCATTGTGCATGACATCACCCAACGCAAGCAAACTGAAGATTCTTTGCAGATGCAAGCCCGCATGCTGGG
>JAPLHX010000184.1 GCA_026389415.1 Coprothermobacterota bacterium
TCCACGATCAGCAGCGCAGGTGAATCCGCCTCAATCCAATTCAAGATCCGGTCAACATTTCCTTCAAAACTAACCATCAGATTAGGCGAATGGGAATTCAAGCGGTCTGCGCGCATTTTTAACTGACTTGGCGATTCTTCCCCGGATGCGTACAGGACCTTTCTGCCTTGATCGGCGATTTGCTGTGCAGCTTGGAGTATCAGGGTGGATTTACCAATCCCCGGTTCACCGGAAATCAAAACGCAAGATCCCAAGACCATCCCCCCGCCGAGAACGCGGTCTAATTCACCGATACCCGTTTGGAGGCGTGTCATTTCACCGGACGGAACCTGAGCGAGAGAAAGCACGGGATGTTGCGATGATTGAAAGCGGGTGGAAGACGCCGCTTGAGTGTTTTGCTCTAACAATGAGTTCCATTCCCCACAGTCCGGGCAACGGCCTAGCCATTTCAGGCTTTGATAGCCGCAATTGGAGCAAATATAAAAAGATTCCTGCTTGATCCGGCTCACCGGAAACCTCTTCTGCGATTATACCATCGCGGTTGAGTTACAATGCCTTGGGACGAAGGGTGGGGAACGTGATGATCTCGCGTAGCGATTCTTCTTGGGCAAAAAGCATAATCAAGCGGTCCAGACCAATTCCAAGACCCCCGGTTGGTGGCATGCCATATTCCAGGGCAGTAACGAAATCCTCATCCATCGGGTGGGCTTCTTCGTCTCCCTTTTCTTTTTCCTGGTGTTGTCTTTGAAAGCGAATCCTTTGCTCTCGTGGATCCGCCAGCTCGGAAAAAGCATTACCCAATTCGATTCCTGCAAGAATCGGCTGGAAGCGTTCCACCCAATCAGGATCTCCCGGCTTGTTTTTAGCAAGGGGGGAAAGCACCGTGGGATAGTCATACAGAAAAACTGGCCCCTTTAGCTCCGGCTCGATCCATTTCTTCAGTATTTCATCGACTGCGGTACCCCAGGATAATTTCTTTTCCACTCGAATGCTATTTTGTCCAAGGTAGTTCCGGGCGAATGCCAGATCTTGTAGCGATTCAATTTCGATTCCGGCGTGCATCCGAAACACTTGTTGCAAACTAAGCCTCTCCCATGGAGGTTCCAAGTTGATCTCTGTCCCAGCCATAGATACTCGATAGCTGTCGAAGATCTGTTGTGCAAGAAAGGCGATCAGTTCCTCCGTCAGTTGCATCATATCGCGGTAGTCAGCATAAGCTTGATAGACTTCTAATGCGGTGAATTCGGGATTGTGGGTGGAGGAAATTCCCTCGTTGCGGAAATTGCGACCAATCTCATAAACACGATTGAACCCACCCACCGTCATCCGTTTAAGGTAGAGCTCTGGTGCAATCCGAAGATAGAGCGGAAGATTCAACGCGTGGTGATGCGTCACAAAGGGTCGAGCCATAGCACCGCCATAAATTGGCTGAAGGATCGGCGTTTCCACTTCCAAAAAATCCCGATCTTCCAAGAAGCGGCGAACAAGAGCGATCATGCGGATCCGAAGGTGGATATTCTGTCGAGCTTTGCTGTTTGCGATGAAGTCCAGATAGCGTTGCCGATAACGCAGCTCCACATCCTTGAGCCCATGCCATTTCTCCGGTAACTCTCGCAATGATTTCGTCAACAGCTTGAATTTTTGAACGGATATGGTGACTTCTCCAGTGCGTGTTTTAAAAACCGTCCCGTGACAACCGATAATGTCACCGATATCAAGCAGATCTGTAAAGGTAGTGTATGTTTCTGCCAGGGTATCCGCTCTCAGGTAAAGCTGAATACGCCCCTCGCCGTCATCTAGGTGTGCAAACGCCGCTTTGCCGTGGACTCGAATGGCAACAAGGCGTCCCGCCACTGCAACAGACTGCCCTTCCAGCTCTGAAAAACCCGCTTGAATCAGGGGTGCACGGTGCGTAACGGGGTATGGACCGTTGTAAGGCTCAATACCTAGCTCTTGAAGCTTTTCCAGCTTCCGTTGCCGCTCGTTTTCCGAGCTTTCTTCGCTCATCCGTGTTGAATTTCAAGGATTTGGTAGTGAAACTCTCCTGCAGGAGCTTTGATTCGAACAAAATCCTTAGCTTTCTTACCAAGCAGTGCTTTTCCCAATGGCGAGTCATCGGATATTCGTGCTTGCTTTGGGTCTGCTTCAAAAGATCCCACAATGGTATAGATGACATCCTTTTTATTATCCATGTTCAGTAACTTTACTTTGGAACCTATATTCACGATTTTTGAATCAAGCTCTGTTGCCTCGATGATCTGCGCATGCGCAAGCATTTTCTCCAAGGTCAAAATGCGTCCTTCCACGAAGGCTTGTTCTTTCTTTGCTTCATCGTATTCAGCGTTCTCGGAGAGATCGCCGAACTCTTTGGCACGCTTGATGCGCTCGGCCACTTCGGACC
>JAPLHX010000207.1 GCA_026389415.1 Coprothermobacterota bacterium
TATTTAGCCACAAAGATGAGAAAAACGCAAGCTATGTCAGCGGAACGATTCTTGGTTCAAAACCGAGCCGCGCAAGCAGACTAATCGACTCCTCAGCGGTGATCTGATCAGCGTTTTTCTTTAGCAAGCACACCAGAATTCCTTCGATCACATTTGTCCCAAACGAGCGTCCCTGCATTTCGGGTGTTGTTGTAATCAAGGTGCGTATTCCCCTCTGCTTCAACCAATCGATATCGCTTTCCGTGACTGTATTGGTTAACACGACTTTGCCTTCCATATCCGGAGGCATATACCGGGCAATATAATGGAAATCCCCAGCAATCAAATCAGCCCAATGCCAAGTGGATAGGTATTTCGGCGTGTTCTGCTCTTGCTTTTTCCCCGTCGGATAGAGCCAAGAGAATGGCAACCGGCAAATGATGGGCAGAAGAATACGAGCAAGTCTCCGTACAGAAGAGAGCCGGTGCAGTGGAATGTTCAATCCCAAGCCAAAGAGAAAATCACCGTACAGGACATCCACGCCAGATTCGTCAAAACCTTGCCCCATACCGTAACGATCTACTGCACTAATCATTAAAACCTTCATTCCGGTTCGCAAGATTTCTTGTTTAGTGATTTTCTTCACTGTCTGGTATTCCAACACGACCTTCAGCTTTGAACCATCAGCAATGGGCGTATCTCGAACTCCGCGAACCATGTTCCAAGCATCGCGTACTGGATAACGACGCTTTCCCAAGTAGAAGTAAAGGTCGGTTCCACCCATACAGAGCACATCCACCTGTCCGTCCAGCTCTAAGAATTTCTTGTGTGCTTTTTGCATGTCACCATCGGTGCCGACCCGTTCTACAATGAAAGTTTCTCCGTCTAATTGGATTTCTGCTCGATGGTCCCGCTTTGAAGACCCTAGCGAAATGCTCACCACTCGTTTCATTCTCTTTCTCTTTCCTCCATTTGCTCAAAATAGCCTTGAATCAAATTATTCGCAGTCTCCCAATTTCCCAGACATGCGGCTGCCCTGCGAAACTTTGTTGCATTTGGCATTCCCTTTACAAACGCTTGAATATGACGATTGGAATAGGGTGTCCATCGATCGGGCACCTTTAGCAGCAGTGTAAGGTATCGTAGCACGGCTCGTTTGCGGTCGTCCGTCTTAACCAAGGGTCTTCGACCACTTTCGTCCCCTTCTAGGCACTGCCGGAACACCCAGGGACGACCGATGGCGCCCCTGCCGATCAATATGCCGTCGCATTCCGTGTCATGCAGGATCTGATGATAACTTGCAGAATCTATCACATCCCCCGAGGCAAGGACTGGTATGTTCAGCTGGCGTTTCAGTTGCTGAACCGCAGCCCAATCGGCTTTTCCACCATAACCTTGATTGACGGTGCGCGGATGCAAGGTGATGGCATCTGCACCAGCTTTCTCCACCAGGCGACCCAGTTGAAGATATGTTTTTTGTTCCTCCCAACCCAACCGCATTTTAACCGTCACGGGAAATTTTACGGTCCCACGAACTGCATCGACTACAGCCAATGCCCTTGGCAAATCTCGCATCAGATCTGCGCCTCCATGAGCGCGAATTACTGAGTAAGCTGGACATCCTGCATTGATATCTATCCCATCGTATCCGGTTTGCTCCGCTAAGTATGCAGCCATGGCCATGGACTTTGGTTCAGCACCGAAGATCTGGGCGAACAGCGGATGTCCTGCGGGTTCGGCCAGCAGTCTTAGTGAACCGTGATCTCCTCTTACCAATCCTTCTGCAGAAATGAGTCCGGTCATTGCCCATTGGGCTCCATACTCAAAGCATAGAGCTATGAATGCCGGATCATTGAAACCGGATAATGGTGCCAACCCGATCCGCGGTGGTAGGAATCGAATCAATTTTTTTTCAGATTCCGTTCGAAGACAATTCGTAAACCATCCAGAGTAAGCTGCGGGTCCACCTGATCGATTTGGTGGATGTGACGCGAAATCAGCACGGAGAGGCCTCCGGTAGCGATCACGGGTGGAGTGCCGCCGACCTCCTCTTTCATCCGAGAAATGATTTCGTTGGTTAGTCCAATGAAACCAAAGAATACACCAGCCTGCATGGATTGTACGGTGTTTTTTCCGATAACCCGCGCAGCTTCTACGATTTCGACTCGCGGCAATTTGGCGGTCTGTAAAAACAACCCTTGCAAAGACATCTTGATGCCGGAGGCGATGGCGCCACCCAAGTATTCCCCCTTTTTTGATACTGCACTGAAAGTCGTTGCTGTGCCAAAATCAACGACCAGCACGGGGGTTCCGTATTTTTCCTGCGCGGCTACAGCGTTTACTATTAAATCGGCACCGAGTTCCTTGGGGTTGTCGATCAATATGGGCATCCCGGTCCGAGATCCTGGGCCCACAACTAACGGATCTAAATTCAAGTACCTTTCACAGAAGCGAGTGAAGGGATAAATCAGGGGGGGAACTACGCTAGCTATGGCTACTTCTTTGATGCAACCCAACTCCTGACCGTGTATTGCCATCAAACTGCGAATTTGCATGGCCAGCTCGTCTGCCGTAGCTTCAGCATTCGTGTGCAAGCGCCAAGATGAGAATAATTCCCGTCCCTGATAGAGTCCTAGGACGATGTTGCTATTGCCTACATCAACGGCTAAAAGCATAATTGAGTTCCTTTCTCAGTCCAGCGACGAGCGGTGTGATCACAACAATTGCCAGTCCTAGCTCCACGATTGGATTGAGAAGGATGATGGGAATAAGGGCCGGGCGCATTGCAATATCACCAAAAACGTAAATGATTCCAAGAACCCCCACTGTGTTCGTAAGCGTACCAGCCAGGGCAGCAAAGAGAGGTCCACCCCATGATGAACAGAACACTCGAGCCGAATAATAGCCTAGAATCCCTATAACCAAGAGGGGAAGAAACACCCATAGAATTGAAGCAACTACATTTCCTCCACTGATAGAAACAATCGCTGTCTGCCACAGCAACCATATCCCCCCCGCAAGCAAAAGACCTAAATTGACCGCTGTAGAGGATCCAAGAGGAAATTGCCAGAATGAGACCAGTGAACGCACCTACGATCGGACCACCGAAGACACCGGCCACGATTGCTGGGATGTGTAATGTGGTGGCAGCTCCTGCCAAATTCGGTACAGGGATCAGGCCAAGCGGCGTGAAAGCTAGTACTACTCCTGCGGCTCCACAAATCCCTGCTATGGTAATTTGTCGCGTCGTGATTCTACGTTTGAATTGGGTCGGAGCCTCATCTTTACCTGGCGTTCTTACTGGTTCCGCCGGTGATGTTTGAGCGATTTTTCCGTTCATAACGTCCTCCGTTCCGGTTCTATTTCGATACCGGACGATTTGAGAAATTGTAACAAGAAAATCGAGTCAGCGCCGAAATGTTAAAGGCGCATAGCGGAGAATCAGCCGTTTCTCACCTACCGTGGGGAAGAAAATTGTCAATATAGCGTCTTCTCCCTCCCCCTCCCAAGAGCGGATAACGCCTTCTCCCCAAGCTCGATGCCAGACCAAGCTTCCGCTATCGAACTCTTTCAATGATTTTTGGGACGGCTTTTCACCAAAAAAATCCGGCGGGATTTCAGTCAAGAAGGTGGAAGGAGTTTGAGCCGAACGCATGCCGAATGTCATCCGTTGCCGAGCCCAGCTGAAATAAACACGACTCTGAGCTCGCGTGATGGCGACATAGCACAATCGGCGTTCCTCATCCATTTCTTCCGGGCTCGCAGCGGAACGCCAGTGTGGGAAGATCCCTTCCTCCATCCCCACCAAGAATACAATCGGGAACTCCAGCCCCTTGGCAGAATGCACCGTCATCAACGTGACGACATCTTCTCGCTCCACCAAAGAGTCCAAGTCGGTGTAGAGAGCGATATGAGCCAAGAAATCTTCCAATTGACCGGATGAACCTTCCTGGGAGTATTGGGCGGCCAGGTTGATTAGTTCTTGCAGGTTTTCCAAACGGGTTTGCGCTTCAAGAGTGGCTTCCTTTTCCCAATAGTTGAGATAACCGGATTCCCCAAGCAGTCGTTTCAGCCAATCCGCGGCATTCAGCATTTCCCCTTCAAGTCGGAAACCGGCGGTCATCGCGCGCAATTGCTCCAAGGAATTCCGGCCTTTGCCCTTCAAGCTCCCCTCTTCCGCTATTTGTTGAAGTCCTTCATACAATGGCAACCCGCGCTCAAACGCTCGATCCACCGTTACCTGGCCGATACCTCCGATCCAAGCTAGAATCCGGCGCAATGAAACGGAGTCCAACGGGTTGACTATGAAACGAAGCAGGGCGATTGCGTCCTTGATTTCCCTCCGTTCGTAGAAACGAAGTCCACCCACCACCCGGTAGGGGATTCCCCGGGCCAGCAAGACTTCTTCGAACAGGCGCGATTGGCTATTCATCCGGTAAAGGATGGCAGTGTCTCGGTAAGTTCGCCCTTCATCTGCCACGAGGCGATCGATTTCTCGCACGATAAAGTGCGCTTCTTCGGTTTCATTCGCTGTTTCGCATTGGACCAGGGGGGGTTGTTCGTCAGCTTTTTCCGTCCAAAGCCGCTTTTCCTTGCCCCTGCTGAGGTTGGCAATCACCTCGTTGGCTGCATCGAGAATTTTGGGTCCAGAGCGATAATTGCGCTCCAATCGGACGATTCGAACACCGGGAAAATCCTTTTCGAAATGGTCAAGTAAATAACGAACATCCGCGCCGCGCCAGGAAAATATCGCCTGATAGTCATCTCCAACAACACACAGATTGTGATGCCCACCCGCCCACAGCTTGACAAGTTCGTATTGAGGGCGATTGATGTCCTGGAATTCGTCAACCAAAACATATTGAAAGCGGCTGCGATATTTCTGCTGCAAATCTGGGAAATCCGATAACAAGCGGACCACCGCCAAGAGAAGATCGTCAAAATCGAAAGCATTGTTCTCTTTCAAGAGTGCCTGGTATTGTTCATACAAACGTGCGAACTGCTTTTCTTCCTTGGAATGAGCAAAGCGATTGAGGAAATCCGCTGGAGAAATCATCTCGTTCTTCAGATCGGATATTCGATCCAGAAATGAGGCAGGCTTTCCCCAAGTACTCCCCAATTCCATGCGTTTCAGAGCATCTTTTATCACCCGCTCTTGGTCTTCTTCGTCCATGATCGCGAAATCGGATTGAAAACCAATCCTGCCGCTTTCAGACCGCAGGATGCGCACGCAAGTAGCGTGGAATGTTCCTACCCACATCTCCTTAATTGAGCGAGAAAGGAGGGTTTCGATTCGATCTCGCATTTGGCGAGCTGCCTTGTTGGTAAACGTCACTGCCAGAATATGTGTCGAAGGGATCCCTTTGTTTTGAATCAAATACGCAATGCGATAGGCAATCACCCGAGTCTTACCCGAACCGGCTCCGGCTAAAATTAAAAGAGGCCCCTCAGTGGCGAAGACAGCCTCTTTCTGCTCTTCGTTCAAACTGGAATCCCAGTCAATCACATGTTAATTCTATCGGTCCTATAATAAAAGGGAAAGGGGCTCAACCTCTATGGCTAAAGTTTCTGTTCTTCCTAATGGATTACGATTAATTACACGGCATAAGAAGGAAGCAGCATCAGCCTCGCTAGCGATTTGGATTGGAGTAGGTTCTCGTTACGAGACCCGCAGTCAAAATGGCATTTATCATTTGGTCGAGCATTTGCTCTTCCAAGGAACAAGCAAACGTCAATCGGCTAAAGAAATTTCGGAAGCGATTGAAGGTATCGGCGGAGTGCTTAATGCGTTTACCGGGCAAGAATGCACTTGCTATATTACCAAGGTGCCAGCTTACCGCTTGGACCAGGCATTTGAAGTTCTCAGCGATCTTGTTTTAAACCCGCTCTTCCGCCTATGCGATTTCGAAAAAGAGCGGCGTGTGGTGGTCGAGGAGATAAAAATGCATCAAGACCAACCTGGCGATCGGGCTGAAATGGCTCTTTTCGAATTGCTGTTTCCTCGGCATCCATTGGGTGCGGACATTGCCGGAAATAGCACAAGCCTGCGAAACATGGAGCTTGCTCGGGTGCAAGAAGCATGGCAGGCCAAATATGTTGCCAGAAATATGGTGGTATCGATCACTGGAGCTATCGATAGTTCTGCAGTGGAAAAGAAAACGGAGCAATATTTCGATCGCTTGGTGGTCGGCCGTCGACCGCGGTACCGCGTTTTCAAGGACAAGGGGCAAAATCGTTTTCGGGTAGAGCGAAAGGATACGGCCGAAACTCATGTCTGCCTCGGTGGAATCACTTTTGGCCGGTATCAAGAAGAGCGCTATGCCTTGGATATCTTAAATGCCGCCATCGGAGTCGGTGCATCCTCCCGCCTCTATCAGGAAATCCGTGATAAACGGGGCCTGGCTTATTTCGTCCACTCATCGCTGGATTTTTTCCAAGATACTGGCTGTCAGGTGATTGAAGCCAGTTGCGATCCTGATAACGTCCGGCAAGTCTTGGATTTAATATGGCAAGAGCTTGATTCGATCCGGCGAAACGGAATTACATCACAGGAAATGGAGCGCGTGAAGGAATTCATCCGTGGCGGTTACCTGCTTCGCCTGGAAGATACGCTTTCCGAAGCACTTTGGCTGGGAGAGCGTCTTTTACTGGAGAATTGCGTCCCTTCCATGTCAGAGGAAGTGAAGAAATACGATCAGGTTCGTGACGAAGATGTCCAAGCCCTCGCAGATCGTCTGTTCCGCCTGGAGAATTTTTCTGGAGTGGTTGTGGGTCCTTTGAAGGATGAAAAATGTTGGGAAAGTTATCGCGCGCCGCTTTCTTCCTGATTCCCCTATTCCTCCTGATTGGCTTGTACGCACCGGATACGCAAGCCCAGTCGGCGATGACTGTGATTTTAAAAGTCGATGGAAGTATCAATCCTGTCTCCTCGCGTTTTCTGAAGAACGGGATTGAGGCAGCCGGAATCGATACGCGGTTGATCGTGATTGAGTTAAATACTCCTGGGGGCAGCGATCGCTCGATGCGAGAAATCATCCAAGCAATGCTCCTATCGCCAGTACCAGTTTGCGTTTTCGTTTACCCCCCGGGTTCTCGTGCCGCTTCCGCTGGAACCTATATCGCCTATGCTTCTGCTATCGCTGCAATGGCGCCTGGAACGAACATTGGAGCCGCTCATCCTGTCACATTGGGTGAACAAGCCGATGATGTGATGATGGAAAAAATCACGAATGACGCAGTGGCCCTGATCATTTCCTTAGCCGAGAAAACTGGGCGGAATGAGGTGTGGGCGGAACAGGCTGTGCGCCTAAGCGTCGCCATTTCAGCAGAACAAGCCAAATCCGAGAATGTGGTCGATGTACTTGCCAACGATTTACCCGACTTACTGAATCAGCTGGAAGGGGTGACCGTCCGCGTCGGGGAAACCTCCCTTGTTCTTCATGACCTCAGCGGATCGATCGAGGAACATTCGATGTCCTGGTGGGATCGATTCCTAGAGGAGATTTCTGACCCCAATATTGCCTATATTTTGCTTCTGATCGGAATCTATGCCTTGATTGCAGAAGTGTTTCATCCCACTGTGGTAGCCGGAGTTGTGGGGGCGATTGCTTTGTTGCTGGCATTATTTGCTATGGAGGTGCTTTCGGTCAATCTCGTCGGGTTGCTGATGATACTCGTCGCTGTCATCCTGTTCATTCTGGAAATCAAAGTGCCAGGTTTTGGAATCCTGGGGGTTGGAGGAATTGTGGCGTTCGTACTGGGGTCCTTGATGCTTTTTGGACAATTCGGTTTTACTCCCAGTTTCAGTACAGGTTTGTCGCTTTGGATTATCGTTGTTGTTGCAATTCTGAGTTTGGTGTTTTTCTTCGTTGTGATCGCGGCTGCGCTTCGCGCTCGCAGCAGACCTAGTATACCGATGGAAATGGACGCGCTGTTAGGTTCTATCGGGATTGCTCAGTCTGATCTGAATCCGAACGGGATGATCCAGGCACAAGGGAGTTATTGGCGTGCAAAATCGTTGTCCGGTAGAATCCAAACTGGTCAACGTGTGAAAGTAATCGACAAGAAAGGGATGGAACTACTCGTAAAAAAGGAGGAAGAAGCGTAATGGATGTAGTGACTCTGATCATCATGATTGCCGCAATTCTGCTGGTACTGGGGTTGATCCGCTACGGAATCCGGATTGTACGCGAATACCAGCGATTGGTGATTTTCCGGTTGGGAAAGAGCATCGGCCAAAAGGGACCCGGAATCGTTTTTCTCATTCCCTTTATGGATATTCCAGTGCGGGTGGATTTACGAGAACAATACCTGGAAATTCCTCATCAGACTTGCATCACCAAGGACAATGCTCCTATTTCCATCGATTTTCTGATTTACTCCAAGGTGGTGGATCCAGTGCTTTCCGTAATTAAAGTTCAGTATTTTCAAGGTGCAGTCCAGGGCCTTTCCACGACTTCGCTGCGGGCTGTGGTGGGTGACATTGTGCTGGATGATGTACTGGCAAAGCGTGACCGAATCAATGAAGTGTTGGCCACCAAACTGGACGAGGTTACTGAAGGTTGGGGCGTCAAGGTAACCCGTGTGGAAATCCGTGAGATCGTTCCACCCAAGGATGTTTCGGAAGCAATGATCCGCCAGATGTCCGCCGAACGAACACGTCGTGCTTTAGTCACCGAGGCCGAAGGGAAGAAGGCTGCGGCTATCACGGTCGCGGAAGGTGAAAAGCAATCAGCCATCCTGCGGGCAGAGGGGGAACGGCAATCGCGAGTTCTAACAGCGCAAGGGTTCTCCCTGGCTTTAGAGACGATCTTCGGCGTAGCACAAAAGGTGGACAACAAGACAATGACCCTTCAATACTTGGAAGCACTGAAAGCGATGGGCGCTTCGCCTGCAACCAAGTACATTTTCCCGCTGGAATTCACCCAACTGCTTCAGCCGATGTTAAAAAATATCACCGGAGCTACAACGGGCGAGTAATAACCTTTTACCAATCTCAAGGGAACCATTGCCGTCAAGCAGGCGCTTTGTGATATATTGACAAGGAATTTTCAAAAAGGAGGTTTTGCAGCGAATGGCATTTTTAATTACCAGTGATTGTATTGCTTGCGGTGCTTGCAAGGATGCCTGCCCGACGCAGGCGATCAGCGAGGGAGATCCGGCATATCTGATCGACCCGGACAAATGCGTGGAATGCGTCGGATACTACGACGAGCAGCAATGCGCCGCCGTTTGTCCTGTGGACGCTTGCCAACCCGATTCAGCTCATCCACGCAAATAGCACTGCGGCTCCTTCTGCCATTACGGATATCCAACGGCTGCCCGTTGAGGGCAGCCGTTGCTCTTTCATGAAAGAGCAACTGTTATTTGATCTGATCCAGAAAACCGCTTCTTCTCTTGGCATGAAAGTTTTCCTGGTTGGTGGAGCGGTGCGTGACCGTTTGCTCGGGTGGACACCCTCGCAGGATTATGATTTCGTGATAGAAAGTGGTTCTGCCAAGGAATTAGCGGAGAAATTGGCAAAACGGCTCGCTGCGCAACTGGTATATTTCCCCAAGTTTCGCACAGCCCAACTCTCCAGAGATAATTTGAAAATTGAATTGGTGGAGGCGCGGACGGATCGTTACTCCGAAAAAAACCGTAAGCCGCAGGTGGAAAGGGCGACCCTAGTCGAAGATCTTCTTCGCCGTGACTTCACAGTGAATACATTTTTACAGGATCTATCCAGCGGCAAGGTCCTGGACCTTCTTAATGCCCGGCCTGACTTGTGCCAAAGAAGCTTGCGCACTCCGCTGGATCCTTCCATAACCTTCCAAGACGACCCTTTGCGCATGCTGCGTGCTATTCGTTTTGCCGTCCGTCTGGGTTTTGAAATTGAAGAAGCAACCGGAGTCGCCATCATGCAGAAGGCCAGTTTGTTGCCGGCCAAGGTTTCTGCCCAGCGAATCAAGTCTGAGTTGGACCTGATAATGGTTACCCCACAACCCGACCGGGGAATACAACTGCTAAAGCAGTATCAACTGCTTCCACACATTCTTCCGGAATTGCTTGCCATGGAAGGGATTTCGCAAGACAAGGAGGGTGAACCCGATTTGTTCCGGCACAGTCTAGCCACCCTCGGCCGACTTGCGTTAAAATCCTGTTCCCTCCGGGAACGCTGGGCTGCCTTGCTACATGACATTGGTAAGCTGGAAACAGTCAAGATGACTAATGAAATTCTCACTTTTTTTGGCCATGAGGAAGCGGGAGCCCAGCTTGCGCTCAACCTACTCGACCGTTTGAGGGCTTCAAACGAAGAAAAGGAGGAGGTATTTTTCCTAATTCGTTGGCATATGCTACCAATAAAATATACGCCCGTCTGGAGTGATGCAGCGGTCAAACGATTCATCCGTCGGATGGGACGGTATTTGAAACCCCTTCTCAGACTTGCGCAGGCAGATCTCCAGGGCACGGAACGTTTGGAACACTGTTTCTGGCATCTGGTGAAACGGGTGCAGGCTTTGGGGGAAGAACAGGTCCAACGAATCTCGTCTCCTTTGTCTGGTGAAGAAATCATGGACTACTTTGGTCACGGTCCAGGTCATTCTGTAGGTGAAGTGAAGCAAGAGCTGATCGATTTGCTTTTGGATGACCGAATTGACGGGTCGAAGGAATCCGCTCTAGTTTATCTGCGATCCCGCTACCCCAAATGAGAGCCTCCCGTGCTCGCGCCCTCGTTGGTTTCAAACCGAAATGGCAATGGCTCATTTGATAGTGGAGCATTTGCCAACCAAGTTGGAGAGACCACTACATCATAACAGCCGTCCTCAAGTCCCACACCCCACCGTTCTGGATACTCGCAGTCCGAGGAAATCCTGGGCGCAACAACCCGGTACCGCTGTCCGGTTAGA
>JAPLHX010000221.1 GCA_026389415.1 Coprothermobacterota bacterium
GGTCAGGGTCAGATAGAGGAAGTGGCCGATCAAGGGCTGCGGTTGGTTTATGGGGAGAAAAGATATCAACAGCGTTTTGACCAACTGGTCCGCGGTGATGCTGCATAAAAGCACAATCGGAAATATCATAGCCCAAGCGACCGTTCCAGCTTCGCACGGATCGGTTCTAAGCTAGGTGAGCTGCCGTAGTCCGTCAGATCCAACGAAATCGGGGTTACCGAGATATAACCATGGTGTACAGCATCGCTATCGGTACCCTTTGCCGGGCTGCCTTCTTCCAGCTCTCCCGCAACCCAGTAGTAAGTACGGCCAAATGGATCGCACCGTTTGGTCAAGCGATCACGGTAGCGACGACGTCCAAGTCGGGTAATCTGCACGCCCTGGATCGCGCTCCATGGCCGATTGGGTACATTCACATTCAGCAAGAGCGGGTGCCCCAGCGGGATCAAGCCGGCCAAACGCTTGGAGACCTCTGCGGCCACAGTCCATTGCGGGTTTTCGAAAGAATCGATCGAGATCGAAAATGCGGGCAAGTCGCAGAGGTACGCTTCCATGGCGGCAGATACCGTCCCGGAATAGGTCAAGTCTTCCCCCAAGTTGGGACCCCGATTGATGCCGGAAATCACCAGGTCAGGCGGTTGGGGTAAAAGATCGAAAACGGCAATCACGACACAATCTGCCGGAGTTCCGCTGGTTTCCCAGAAATGGATGCCGGATTGTTGCAGCACGGGGCGTGCGCGCAAGGGTTTGTGCATGGTGATGGCGTGTCCTCCCCCACTCCGCTCTTTCTCCGGGGCCACGACAAACACCTCTCCCAGCTCAGCCATCGTCTGCGCCAGGATCAACAGGCCGGGAGAGTCAATCCCATCGTCATTGCTCAGGAGGAACCGCATCTCTAACTCGGAGTACGCTCGATACTATCCACCATCCACTTGCCATCAATGTTGACTAAAGCGTAGACATGACGGGCTGAGCCACGCGTCACTGTTCCGGCGACATTCGGGGTGGAGCTGAAGGATTCCAACTCGTAGTTGAACCGTGCTTCCACCAGCGCCTTATCCGGCTTGGCGTCTACAACCGCTATTTGGAGATTGCTGTAGGAGAGCTTGGTGTAGTGGCTATATTCCGTCTCGTAGAAAAAGACGCTGGCGGAGTTGGCTTGGAAGGCGGGCGAGGTCAGCTTGAGCAAAGCTTCCAAATCCGCCTTTGCCCAAGTATCCATCCAGTTTTGGATGGCAGCTTCCGGGCTTTCATTGCCCCCAGAACGGCAAGAGGCAAACAGTGGAACGGCTAGACAGACAGCAATCATACAAACCAAGATCGTCTTCTTCATCCTATCGTTCTCCTTCAAGTCCCTGCTCCTGCATCCAGGCGATAATCTTGTGGGGAGCATGAGCCCCTTTGATAATGCGAAACCGCTTCGGTGAGCAGTGGAGGTAACCGCCTAGTTGTCGCAAGCATTCTTCATTGGCCTGGCCTCGTTCGGCAACGGCTTTCACCCAAACCGAAAACGAGTCGGTCCCTGTGGCCTGGACCAAGCTCGTTTTGGACTGGGGGTAAACGCGCACCTTAAGAAGCTTCGCTTCCACCCGCTTTATCGGATTGAGTCAGAAGATCTTGATAGAGCTGGAGGAAGGATTGCATTTCGATCCGAATTCTTAACGACAAGGCCCGGATTTGCTCTAATTCACGGTTCGCTTCCTCCATATTCTTCTGCCTGTCTGCACGGGCCTGGCCCAGGACGAGTTCCGCTTCTTTCTGCGCGTTGGCCCTGATATCTTCCGCAACCTTTTGTGCCAGCAGGATCGAGTTCTTTAGGAGATCCTCCATGGCACGGTACTGTTCAACCTGCCGCGATAAAGTGACAACTTCCTCTCTCAGGCCATTGTTTTCCTTGTAAATCCTTTC
>JAPLHX010000152.1 GCA_026389415.1 Coprothermobacterota bacterium
TCCTACAAACAGCAGGCCCAGGCGATCGGAATGTCCACGGCCGTCCGTGCAGTCGCCAATGCCAACGGAGACAACCGCATTTCGATCCTGATCCCCTGCCACCGCGTGATCGGAGCGGACGGACAGCTGACGGGTTACGGCGGGGGATTGTGGCGCAAACAATTTCTGTTGAACTTGGAGCAAGGCAGGGGGTAAATTGGGGACATCATACTAATCTTGTGGAGAATCCACGAACTCGTGGTTCCTTCCCGCACCAATGGAAGCAGCTTCCGTGAAGAGGAATTGGCCGTTACCACCGGATGGACTCACGCCGGCAAAGACGGCGCAACGATGCCCGGCAAGGGAAAGCTGATTGTTCGGGACTATACGGAGCTAGAGCTGGAATCCATCCGCCAAGGCGTGGAGCGGTTAACATTGTCCTTGGGCAAAGCCCTTGAATGCCTAGGTTCGCGTACGGTAGATGCGTTCTTAAACGGTGTCGCTTATTGGCGAAACATCCCAGAGAACGTCTGGAAATTCACAATCGGCGGCTACCAGGTGATGAAGAAGTGGCTCAACTACCGCGAAAAAGACCTCCTTGACCGACCGCTAAAGACCGACGAAGTGCGCTTCGTCCAATCCATGGTCCGCCGATTGATGGTTCTCTGACTGCTTGGGCCCAAACTCGACGAAAACTACCAGGCTGTGAAACGCACCTATCAGTGGAGGTCCTCAATCTCTACTTCTATTGAAAGTTAATATTACAGGTGATATCATGAGTCCAACCAAAACACAAAGGATACGTCGACAGATCGAGTCTCTTCGCGGACACGGAGGCGTAAAGAGCGCGGAACTGGAAGGATTGGCCGAAGCATTGGGAAGGGCTCGCCACCCAAGAGGAAGCGAGCCGGCATGGGTCAGTAAACGTTTCCCCTGGTTGCGGCCTTTGACGATTCCGCACCACAGCAAGGAGATCAAACGATATACAGCGCATTCGATGCTCGACCTTACAGCAGGGTTCTGATTCCAGATAGTGAAAGCGGTGGCTTTACTGCGAGGATCCTGGAATTTCCTGGTTGTCTCGCTGAAGGAGATTCTGCAGAGGAAGCATTGCGAAATCTCGAAAAGGCGGCCAGCGGTTGGATCGAAGCGGCTTTGGACCTTGAGCAAGAAATACCAGTGCCGCACGTAGAGAACGAATACAACGGCAAGTTTTCGCTGCGGATGCCCAAAAGTCTTCATCGGCAAATCACGGAATTGGCTGAACATGAAGGAACCAGCATCAATCAATTCATTGTTGCTGCACTTGCAGAAAAAGCCGGTTCTATCAATGCATCGCAGCGATTCAGCCGCCAAATCGAGCAAACCGACACCCCAATCACACCTACTTACCAGATTGCACTACAGACACTCCCTCTCGAAGGCCGAGGGAACATCGGTACAACATTGGTAAATCCGGCAGAAAAGAGGAGCTATTCGATCGGTAGAAGAGGAGTGCATTGAATGCCCGAAACTAAACAATTGACCTTTTCGCACCAGGAAATTGCGGAAGCTTTAATCAGGTACGCTGGTTTGAAAGAAGGGCTCTGGGGGCTGTATGTGGAATTCGGAATCCTTGGAACCAACGTAACGGATCCATCTTCCAATTTGAACCCAGCCGCCATTGTCCCCATCCTGAAGCTTGGATTACAGCGATTTCCCAAAGGCAACAATCTCACTGCAGATGCAGCGAAGGTCAATCAGCCGGTAAAGAAAAAAGCCAGTAAGTAGTCGTTTCCAAGCACGACTGTCGCTCGCTCTCAGATGTTGGCAGTATTTTGCAGATAGAGCCTATGGGTTACGGCGGGGGATTGTGGCGCAAACAATTTCTGTTGAACTTGGAGCAAGGCTACTAATTCTGAGGAGAATCATCTGCTGGGGAGAATCGATTTTTATCCTAATTCCTTCTAGGATTTTCTTGCTGACTAAGTGCTGACGTAGTGCTGACTGAGTATACTTCTTCCATGATGAAAAGAATGCACCGCAAGAGGCTTTTCCCCCGTTTTGCTCTCTCTTCTCTATTGATGCTGCTGATCCTGGCGGTGACCGGCTGCGCCAGTGTCCCGGTGGAGACGCCTCCCAGCATCTCCACCCAGGGAGCGGGATACCGTTTCGACCAGAACGGCTGGACCTACCTGCACATCGAGGGGGAGGCCGCCGAACGGGGCTTTCAACATGGCTATCTGCTGGCACAGGAATTGAAAGAAATCCTGCGCAGTGTGCAGTTCCTCACCTACCGAGACACCGGCATGACCTGGGAGTATTTCGTCCGGTCGGCCGAAGAGATGTTCGTGCCCCGTCTGGACGCTGAGGTGCTGGACGAGATCAAAGGGATTGCCGAAGGCGCCCGGGCTGCCGGCGTGGACACCACATGGCAGGAGGTGTTGGCCTGGAACGGGTATTCAGAGCTCACCGACTACTGGTGGCCCACAGTGCAGGGCAAGACCTATTCGGAAATGACGCCCGACGAGCAAGGGCACTGCAGCGCGTTCGTCGCCACAGGCTCGTACACCACGGATGGCAAAATCGTGATGGCGCATAACTCCTGGGAGGTGTACCAGATCGGCCAGTTCTTCAACCTCATTTTAGACATTGTTCCCGCCAAAGGACACAGCATCTTCATGCAGAGGGCGCCGGGATACGTTGATAGCTTCACCGACTTCTTTGTGACCGACGCCGGCATCATGGGGACCGAGACCACGATCGGCGCCTTTGGCCCCTACGATCCCGACGAGGTGCCGGAGTTCTGCCGGGTGAGGATGGCCATGCAGTATGC
>JAPLHX010000040.1 GCA_026389415.1 Coprothermobacterota bacterium
GCATAATAAATTCTTATTGCTTCAACCTGGGGGAGCAAATTTCCTTCTACACTCCATATGGCTTTACATAGTTTCCATATTAGCCTTAAATCATACAAATTAGGATTTGAAGAATTACCAGCAGGTCAGTTTTCACCCGAATGTGAACACAGCGACGATCACCATCAGCGTGCCGGATTTCAACCGGTTCCTGACCTTGTGCGGTCAACCGGTCCGCTATTTCGCTTTCTAGCGGTCACCTCCTTTTCTGCGGAAGAAGCTGTTTCATCTATGGACTGGGGAAGCTTGGAGTGAAGTTTTGCTGTTGGAACAGCTTCCCAAGTTTCGAGAGAAATCCCGCTGCAAGAGCCTAGAAATGAATCGCATTGTCTTTATGAACATTCATACGTTATTAGCATTAAATGCTATTAACGTAGTATCATATATTCAACTATGAGCGCAAAGAACAACCAAACATACGGCGGGTCTGGATTGAAGGTTTTACAGAATTTGTTTGCCAGTGGGCATTATGTTTTCTCGTTTGATGAAGCTCAGAAAAGCGCGGAGTTGCTCGGCATCCCAGTCTCCACGGTTCCAAACGCTCTCGCAAGCCTGGTGGCATCGAACTGGATTCTACGTTTGCGGCGCGGTCTTTACGTTGGTACGGCTGAATTACCCGGCTTTGCACAGGTTCCCTCTTTTGCCATCGGCACACAATTGGCAAAACCCTCTGCCATCAGCCACTGGTCGGCTTTGTCTTTCCCCCATCTTACGGAGCAGATCCCCCACGATGTCTTTGTAACCACCACCAAGAAGATCGTTACGCCCAGCATGCGCGAGCCACGATTGGGTCCGGATCGAAAGGAACATGCCTGGAATGTCGCCGGTGTGGCCTACCGCTATATTACGGTCAGGCCCCGCTTCTTTTTTGGTTATGAGCTGGTTTGGCTGGATGAGCGATTTCGGGTGCCGATCTTCACCAAGGAACGCGCATTATTCGATATGTTTGCTGCACCAAGCTCCTTTGGAGGGATCGCTCAATCGTTGGAAGTTTTGGAAGCTAGTCTAGGACAACTTCAAGGCTTGAATCTGGTGAAGGTGGCGCTCCAATATGGGGTGGCTTCAGCCGCCAAGCGTCTAGGATGGTCCCTGCAGAGCATGGGTGTACCGGAACGAATCATCGCTCCATTGCGGAAGATACCTTTCACCGGATTCATATTGCTTGATCCGGGATCTCCTCCCCAAGGTCCATACGATAAGGGATGGAATCTGCGGGTGAACCTTCCGGGGAAAGCCAAATGAAGCCCTTACGATTGAGAATCCGTAACGCAGGAGTGGCGGTCGGTTTGGCTCAGCACATCGTGGAGTTGGATTATGCAATCGGGCACCTTTTGGCGTCAATTTATCAAGACGCCATCCTTAGCGAAACCCTGATCCTCAAGGGCGGCACGGCATTGAAAAAATCGTATTACCCAGACTATCGGTTTTCCCTGGACCTGGATTTCACTGCTGTAAGTAGCGCGCCGTCGGGTAAGGAATTGGAAGCAGCTCTGCAAATGATCGTCACAAGAACCCAAGAAAGGCTGCTGGAATACGGACCTTTCGCGTTCACTTGGCGACGACACGTAGAGAGAACGCCCCACCCTCGGGGTCAGGAAGCATTTGACATCCATATTCAATTCCCTTGGCAGCGCACTCCGCTGAGCATGATCAAGATTGAAATCACATTCGATGAACCCATGATCTTCGATCGTCAAGAACGGCCACTTGTCCATGGGTACGAGGAAGAGTTGGAAGCGGTTCTGCGTTGTTACTCTCTCGAGGAAATTCTGGCGGAAAAACTGCGCGCGGTGCTGCAAGCGCAACAGAAATTGGCAGAAAAGGGTTGGGTCGCACGGGCACGAGATTATTACGATTTATGGCAAATACTCGTTCGTGGCAAGTCTCAGTTAAACTCCATGATTCTACCGGATTTGCTTCGCCGGAAATGTGAAATTCGGGATGTGGGTTTCGCAGGAATCGATGATTTTTTCCCAGCGCACTTGTTGAAAACAGTGGAACAAGGCTGGCAGAGGAGCCTTTCGGAAGTGGTGAGAGACACACCATCATTTTCCAGGATGATCCTTGAGTTACGGAGCTTGCTTCAGGACGTGCCAATTACATAAGAACACTACCTTTGACGCATCCAGCCAACTATTCACACCCGTCAACCGTTTCTGTTGGAGCGATCCGGGCTTCAGATCCGCGTCTTAATGGTTTCTCTGATCCAGGCCGCATCGTCTTCCGCCCGTTTCTTAATGCGAAGACCGGCTCAGTTTCGGCTCCCCCCAGCGGTTGATGGAGCACTTGAATCTGGAGCCCGGCGCCGTGTCCCCCTTTGGTTTGATCCACAATCGCGTCAAGGATGTGCGGGTGGTGATCGACCAGGATTTGAAGACCTACCAGCAGGTCAGTTTTCACCCGAATGTGAACACAGCGACGATTACCATCAGCATACCGGATTTCAACCGGTTCCTGAGCTTGTGCGGCCAGCACGTGCGGTATTTCGCTTTCTAGCGGTCACCTCCTTTTCCGCAAAGAAGCTGTTTCACTCCTGTTTCAGATTAGTTTTTCAAGCCTTGAAAAACCCGCTTGACAAACGGGAATTTCAAGGTATCATGGCATCATGATCCCGCGGGACCAAGCTTTAGCCGGCATCAGAACCGCTTTGGAGAGGAGCCGAGCGGTCGCCCTGCTTGGTCCCAGACAGTGCGGCAAGACCACGTTGGCTCGCCAGTTTGTTCCCCCTGATTCGCCCAACTATTTCGATCTGGAAGATCCGATCAGCTTGGCCAGCCTGGATCAGGCCATGACGACCCTCAAAGAGCTGACGGGGCTCGTAGTGATCGATGAAGTGCAACGTCGACCGGACCTTTTCCCCATTCTCCGGGTGCTAATGGATCGAGAACCTCTAGCGGCTCGTTTTCTGGTCCTCGGCAGCGCCTCTCCGGCGCTTCTTCGTCAATCTTCGGAATCTCTCGCCGGACGGATGGAAATCGTTAGGATCGGCGGTCTGACCCTTAAAGACGTGGGAATGGAATTCCATGAGGCGCATTGGCTCCGCGGCGGGTTTCCCCTTGCCTTTCTGGCATCAAGCGACACCGACAGCACCGCGTGGCGGAAAAGTTTCATCCAGACCTTTTTGGAGCGGGACCTCCCTCAGCTCGGCGTTACCGTCCCGATGCCGGCTCTGTTTCGTTTCTGGACAATGCTTGCCCACTATCACGGCCAAGTATGGAATGCAGCGGAACCGGCCCGCTCCCTCGGTCTCAATGAATCCACCGTCCGCCGTTATTTGGATCTGCTGGCAGGAGTCTTGATGGTGCGCCAACTGTCGCCTTGGCATGAAAATCTGAAGAAGCGGCAGATCAAATCACCCAAGATCTATTTTCGGGACAGTGGCATTCTTCATCAGCTTCTGGGGATCCGGGGAAAACAAGACCTTTTGACCCATCCGAAGTGCGGCGCTTCATGGGAAGGGTATGTTGTCGAGGAGCTGTTGACGAGCTTCCAACCCGACGAAGCCTATTTTTGGGCCACCCATGCGGGAGCAGAGCTCGATCTATTACTCTTCAAGGATAGCCGACGCATCGGTGTGGAAATAAAGCGAGCGGATGCACCGAGACTGACGCCTTCGATGCGGGTTGCCCTGACGGATCTGGATCTGGATCGGCTCTTTGTGATCTATCCCGGAGAGCGGCGCTACTCCCTGGCGGAAAAAGTGGATGTTTTGCCGCTGTCTTGCCTGACGAAACAGACACCAGAGATGCTTCGATAAGAAAACATGGGGTCCCTCCCCGGCGCCGAGACGGTTGTTGGGTTGCACTTCACGGATCTTGCAGTAGAATTCCAGAGGATGCAAACGGATGCCTACGTATGGATAGAGCCATCGATCAAGCGAAGGAGACAGCATGAAGAAAGCGATTCCATGGATCATCTATTTCTGCAGTGCCGTAATTCTTGCAATGGGTATTTTACAGCTCGTTCAGGGGGATCTTCAGGATGGGATCACCGGTATTCTCGTCGCGTGCCTTTTCATTTTCATCGGTTTGTACACGGCGCTGCAGGGCAAGGCAAACATCTAGGCGGGGAAAAGGGGGACAGATTTAGTTTCCACCCGTCAACTATCCCCGTTGCAGCGATTGAGGGAATAGCTCTCATTCACCCGCCGATATGGTTTCTTTGATCCAAGCCGCATCGCTTTCCGCCCGTTTTTCTCCCGGTCGGCAAGAAATCTGTCCCCTTTTTGCTGCTATCCGGTCAGTACATTCTAGACACCGGAACAGCGATACGGCAGAACTGGTCTAACATCTCGTCCCCATAAGTTGATCCGCAAAACGAGGCGCAACTGACAAGCCCCTGACCGCCGACAGCCAGAGTGACCATCTCTCTTCCAACGACGAGACTTCAAGGCTTATATCGATGGTGAGAATAATCAGTGGCTGTCCCCAATTCTTGCCTCAATGGAAAACTTGCTGTTACTGTCAAGCATAATTAGTGACTGTCCCCAATTCTCCCGCAACGATGAGACTTCAAGGCTTATCCCGATGGTGAGAATAATCAGTGGCCGTCCCCAATTCTTGCCATGGCGGGTGCTCTGCATCGCCTTGTCTATTTTCCTAAAATAGTTTATTTTCTTGTTTAAGAAAATGAGAGGAATTAGGAAAATGTCAATTGAAAAAGAAATCATCCAGCAGATAGAAAGAGGAGAACTTTTGTTTCCCCCTCTGTCTATTTGCTTATTGCCCGTTACGAAAGAAAGCTGTCGTGCGGATGCACTGATTGAGGTCTCATGGGGAGAGAAAAAGGCAAAGTATGCTGTTGAGTTCAAAGCGAGTTCAACCCCAAAGACCTTCCAATCTGCTCTCAACCAACTGAAATTCCTGTCGCTCCAGCAACACATCGGACGCATGCTCATTATGCCTTTTCTTGATGATAAGCAATTGCAGGAGTTGGA
>JAPLHX010000135.1 GCA_026389415.1 Coprothermobacterota bacterium
GGATCTGGCGGGATTTTCGGTGACCCTGGTTGCCTTGGTGGCGTTCGCCGCCAACTTGGCCTCCGCCTTGCTGCTGCGTTCGGAAGCCAAGCACAGCCTGAACCTGCGCAGCGCGTTCCTCCACTTGCTGCTGGACGCCGGACAATCGTTGGCGGTCATTCTGGCCGGATTGGCGATTGCCTTCTTCGGCTGGACCTTCCTGGACCCGCTGCTCTCGCTGTTGATCGGGGTGTTCATCATCTGGTCCGCCTATGGGGTGTTGAAAGAGGGGTTAAACATCCTGCACGAGGGCGCGCCATCCGGTCTGAAGTTGGAGGAGATCGAACGGTATTTGCGCAAGGTGCCCGGTGTGCGTGATCTGCATCATCTGCACATCTGGTCCCTGTCGTCCGGCACGGCCGCCTTAAGCGCCCACCTGGTGCTGGACGATCAGCCGGTCAGTGCGGCCAACGAGATCGCACAATCGGTCAATTTGGGCTTGCAGGAAACGTTCGCCATCGCTCACACCACCCTTCAGCTGGAGTGTTCCGATGGCAGTTGTCCCAGCCCGGGTTGCACCAACTGCCGCTAGGAGGGAGCAGCACCGGTGCCCCGTCGCTTTTCCACCCGGCCGAAAAACCCTAGCAGCGTCAACAGGGCCAGCGCGTAGAGGCCGGCTCCGATGTAGAACTGGATCGAGAAGCCCGCGCTTTCCATCAGGACTCCCGCCACCGGACCCATAGCGGCCCAGGCCAAGGGTTGGGTCGAACGAAGCATGCTGGTGAATGTCACCCGCAGCCGGGGCGGCACAATCTCCATGGCGAAGGAATCCATCAAAGGGTTGCTCATATTCATCAACGCAAGGCGGACGATGTACAATGCGGCGGCTACGATTGGGTTTCCCACCAGGGCCAGGCCGATCAGCAAGGGCAAGGAGAAGACCTGACAGAGCACGGTAGCGCGCACCTTGCCCAACCGTTCCGCCAGGAATGGAGCAGCCAGCGTGGCCAACAGAGCCAGGCCGGAACCGATGGTGAAGATCACGCCGATCTCCCCGGAGGATAACCCGAAGCGGGTGAAGAAATACAAGTTCATGAATGGCATGAACAATCCCGCTCCCAGGAAGATCAGGATCTCCACCAGGAGGAACTTGGGGATTGCTCGGCGTACAGGAGATTCGTTGCTGCCCGTGGGAACGGCAGGGTCTCGCGAAGCCGCCGCCGGCTGGGCCGGTCTCAGGCGGAACAAGAGCAGGGTGAAGACCAGCGTCAGTGCGGTCATCACCACCATGGTCACCCGGAATTGACCGGCCAGGCCTTCGCCCAGAGCAATGCCGGCGAACCAGACCGGCAGAAAACCACCCAGGGCGCTCCCAAGCATGTTGGAGGCCCAAAACGAGGCCGCGAATACGCTGAACAGGTGGGTGCGCTCCCCTTCCTGCGAATTCTCCATCAGAAAGGGCGGTAACAACACCGTCAGGCCGATACCGGACACCCCCAACAGGAAGCTCTCCACCAATAACAGGGGGTAGTTGGTGGTAAAGCAAAAGGCTAGCGTGCAGACCGCCTGCAACACCGAGGAAACGATCATCGGCCCCTTGCGCGGGCGCCGTTCTAACAGGAGAGCGATGGGGATGGCCAGCAGGCCGGAAGAAAAGAAACGGACGGAGGATACCAGGGCGATCTGGTCCTTGGACAACCCCAGCTCCGCCAGGTACAGGTTCATCAACAGGATCACCACGCCGAAGGCAGTACCCCAGACGACCTGATAGGCCAGAAACAGCTGACAGTTGAAGGAAAAGCCGCGGATGCGCTGCCAGTAATTGCGAAAGAAGTTCATCGCCTATCCATCCGATTTCAAGACCCGCCGTCGACGGATGATTGCCAGGATAAATGGCAGCGAAGCGACCTCCGTCGCGACAGTGCCAGGCCGTAGATCGTGTTGAAGATGCCGAAACCGAAGCCGCGCCGGGAGATATGGGTCAGATCTGCCACCGCGGCGCGCATGATCGTCTCCTGGATGCCCATCACCGCCCCCCACAGCACCACCGCCCCCACGGCCAATCCGTAGGACTGGGAGAAAGCCAGGAAGGGAATCGGGATCGTCAGCAGCGGGGCGGCTAGTAGCATCGATAACCCCAACCGGTCGTAGAGCCGCCCCACCAGCAAGGCGAAGACTCCGTCCACTCCAATCGCAATCGCGAAAAAGAGGGGGATCTGCATGTCCGGGACCACCGCTGCCGCGTTGAAGTGGTAGGAGATCAACTGGAAGTTGGCGAAGCCAAACACCGCCAAGCCGATGAAAGCCGAGTACAGCCAAAAAATGGAGTTCAGGCGAGGCTTCTTCTCCGACAGGAAGGCTTCCTGCGACTCCAGCAGCCGGGGTCGAGGGAAGTTGATGCGGGCGATGACCAGGCAGAGCAGGGCCAGCCCGGCCGGGATCGCCAGCAAGGCATAACCCTCCCGGTAGCCGAGCTTCAGGTAGATCACCAGCGACATCAGCAGCGGCCCCAGGATGGCACCGATCTGGTCCATTGCCTCATGCACGCCGAAGCCCCAACCGCGGCCCACCACACTGGTGGCATGGGACAGCATGGTATCGCGCGAGGGCGTGCGGATGGCCTTGCCAAAACGTTCCAACACCACCAGGGCCGCCGCCACCTCCCACCGTCCGGCCAGAGCCAACAGCGGTACTGCCAACAGATTGAGGGCGTAGCCGATGAAGGTCATCAGCCAATACTGGCCGGTGCGGTCCGCGAACCAGCCGGAGAGCAAGCGCAGAGAGTAGCCCACGAAATCACCCAAACCGGTGGCAAACCCGACGGCGGCCGCGCTGGCTCCCAGGATCGAGAGATAGGGTCCCAGGAAGGAATGGGCGCCCTCGTAGGTGATGTCACCGAAAAGGGACACCAGCCCCAGGAGCAAAATGAAGGCCATGGCCCGTGAGCGCCGTGCCGGCGTGACGCGGTCTTGAGTTTTTTCAGGCTGAGCAGGTTCGTTCGTCATTGGCGGTTCGTGTTCTCTCGACACAAGGAAGGCTCATTATATCACCCAACAAACGAAACGGGCGCCGAAAGGCGCACGTCGGGACCATCGTTTTAAATTCGAAGCTAGGGCATCTGCAGCAGCACGCGGCTGAGGGTGGCCGCTACCTCGGCCCGGGTGATCTGACCGTCGGGCCGGAAGCTGCCGTCGGGATAACCGCGCACGATCCCGGCCGACGCCGCCTTCTGCACAACAGCAAAGGCCCAATACCCCGGATTCACATCCGGGAAGTATAAGGGCGACCGGTCATAGGTTTCGCTTTCCGTCGGAGTTGGGAGGGTGCGCATGAGCATGGTCACCCATTCCGCCCGGGTCAGCGCTTCCTCCGGAGCAAACTCGCCGGAAGGATAGCCTTCCACCACGCCCGCCGCTTTGGCCTGGCTGATCTCTTCCGCCGCCCAGTACCCCGGCGCCACATCGGTGAACGCCGGCTCGGCTGGAAGCGCCCAGGACAATTGCAACAGACGCCCGAGCATGGCCGTTCCTTCCGCCCGCCAGCAGGACCGGTCCGGGTACACCGCGCCGTCCGGATAGGCCCGCAACACGAAGCGGGAGGCCATCGCTTCCAGGTAGAGCGCCGACCAGTGCGATGTATGTGTCACCACCCGACGAAACGGCTCGTCGGAGGGCGCCTGGCGAATCACCAGGTCCGCGATCATCTGTTCGGGAAACATGGTGGCGCTCAGGCGGGTGAGGTAGGGGAGAAAGGCCAAATGCATCCGCCAGAAGGAAACCAACGAAGGAGTGCCTCCGTCCGTGGTGTCTAAGGTATTGGCCCAATCCAGACCAAAGCCGTCCACCATCGCCTTGTGCTCCCCCGCCAAGTAGAGGGTGATTTGGCTGGGCGAGCCGTTTAAGGCACTGATGCGCAAAGGATAGACCCATTCCGGCGAGGAAAAGTGCAACAGCAGGGGTTGCACCAAACCCTCCACCGGACCCACTCCCTCCATCAGCAAGGGCCTCACATTCACCCGCATTGCCAGGAACACCCAGCCCTTTTGCAAGTAACCATCAAAGAGAGTGGCTGCCCCCGGCGGCACCGTATAGCCGTGGTCGGTCAACCAGAACTCCAGCTCCCACCCCTTGCGGGCGGTCAGGACCGTCGTTTCGAGCAAGCCGACCTGTTTCCATTGCAGCACGCTTACACCCGTACCGGCTTCCGTCGGCGCGCTCAATTGAACCCCCTTCTCTTCCAGGCCGCTGTCGCGGGACAGCCAGATCTCGTCGCGCAGTTCCAGCCGGGCGGTCAGCGCTTGCAGGTCGGAGAACACGCCAAAGGGACCCTCCTCCACCTTGGGCTCGGCAGGCAAAGGCACCAGCCAAGCGAAGTCCGGATCTTGCCCGGCAAAAGACACTTGCAGCAGCATCGTTTCCTGCCCATCTTGCCAAGACAGCAGGGCCATCTGATCGGGTTCTTCCATCGGATGTTGGGGCGGGAAGAAGCCTCCGTCCGCCCACACCGCTGTCGGCGCCAACAGTAGCGCCAGTGCAATCACCGCACCTATCCATTTGCTCATGAAGAACACCTCCTGACAAATCCAATGCTTTTACAAATTGGACGAGTGGGAAGGCAGAAAGTTCCTGGAAATACTGTGGCGCGCCCAGCAGGAGTCGAACCCGCAACCTACAGATCCGTAGTCTGTCACTCTATCCAATTGAGCTATGGGCGCGTCAACTGTACCGCTTTGAGCCTATATCCTACGCCTTTTTATTTTGTGAGTAAAGCTTCTTTTAGTCATCCTGGACATACAGATCCAGCGATTTGCCTGTGGACACACAGATCTTGCGATGCTGCCTTTACAGTTTGCCGTCATTCCGTCAACCCCAACTGTTTGCCTTGCGCTTTTGTTACCTTCGGAGCCTTCTTGAATGTCCTGCCCACTTGCTGGATGGGTGGCATTTCAACATTCTTCCCGGCCAGCAGTTCGGCCACGGTCAAGAGTTGTATCTTCGGATACTTTCGTCCCCAGGTCGCGGACTCGTAGAATCCCGCCGTGACAGCTTCCGTTGTCATGGGCGCGGTGGGTTCTTGCATGGAGATAAGAACACCAATGGCGGCCTTTTCCCGGTCCAGGACCCCCTTCAGGTCGCGAACGTGCGTGGCCCCAGTGTTTCCAGCCTTCACGGACAGGATCACGCGTTCAAAGACTCCGACCCTGTCCCCTTGGAAGATGATCCGCCCGTCGATGCCCTTGTCCGCGCCCTTCTTCTGTTCAACAGGTCTCGCACCCCCGAGACCAAGCGCCCACCACTGGAATTGATACGGATCCGACGCGGCCAGCGCCGCCGCGTCCGGCAAACTCACCGGCTCACCTACGACCTTGGGCACCGCCGCGCCACCGAAGGTATCCTTCAAGCGTTCCTTCATGAGTGTGATAGCAAGGTGCGTGATGTCTATTCCGATCCACGCCCGGCCCAACTTTTGCGCGGCGACAATGGCCGTGCCACACCCGCAGAACGGGTCAAGCACTGTATCGCCCTCGTTACTACTGGCCTGGATGATCCGTTCAAGCAAGCCTTCTGGCTTCTGGGTCTGATACCCGAGGCGCTCTTGATCTTTTGTCCCGAGCCATCGCACATTCTCGTCAATCCCGTCTTCCGTTCCGAACACAGTCCCGCCCGTATACGGCTGAAATGCCCAAATGTCGGAGACGGCTTGCCCTTCGTCACTCCCGAGCCTTCGTTCATAGACGGGCCACGCTTGCCCCGGAACGATCTTGATGAATCCCAGTTCATAAAGACGGTCCAACTTCTGATGCTGGGTCAACTCGCTCATGTCTTCGCCAATATCTTTGAGCACGGCACCCGGAATTGCCCAGTGTCGCACCTTCGCCGACGGGTCGAAATCACGCCACGGCTTCCCTGACTCACCTCCGCGCAATCCTGCCCCGGTCAATACATTCCCGTAGTAATTCGTCCGGTATCCT
>JAPLHX010000124.1 GCA_026389415.1 Coprothermobacterota bacterium
TAGCTTCTAAGCGAACACGAAAGGACGAACGGCCAGACCCTTCGCAAAGACGACTCAGGGTGACGTTTTGTTGTCATGCTGAGCGTCAGCGAAGCATCTGGTCTCTTTGTCGTCCTGAGCGCAGCGAAGGCCTGTCCTCGAACACAGTGAAGGAATCTTGCCTTTGAATTGTAGGACAAACGGCTGGACCCTTCGCAAAGACGGCTCAGGGTGACACAAAAGAGGTTGTCGTCCTGGTGCGCCCTCCCGCGTCTGCCTGCATTCGCTGGGGTCGAGGACCGTGGCCCGGTTCGACCCACCCTTTGTCCCCGCTCTGTTCATATACAATGAAATCCAGGTCGAAATCGCAGAGAACCCCTGGGAACAGCACTAGACGGTCACTCATGCTATAATTCCCTCCATAATTCTCCACCTGGAAAGGAACGGAACCATGAAAAGATTCCCCGGCAAATTCACCGGTATGATAGTGGTGCTGGTCGCTGTGTTGGTGTTGGCAGCCTGCCAGTCGGCGCAACCGACATCGACTATTTCCCCCAGCCCAACTGGTTCATCCAGCCCAACCGGGCAGCCGAACCCCAGCGTTTCCCCCAGCCAAAACCAAGTCGTCAGTATCAAGCTGAACTTGCAGCAAGGAGAAACCTATGGTTTGAAGACGACCATGACTCAGACCATCCACCAAACCATCGAAAGCGAATCCCAGGTGATTACACAAACCTATAAGATTGGCTATTTCGTGAATGTAACCAAAGTGGAACCGAACGGGAACATCGTAGCCCGCGCGCAGTTTTCCTCCGTGGCCATGAAAATGAACGCCCCCGGTATGGGCGAAATTGACTACGATTCTGCATCCACCACCACCTCCACCTCGCCGGAAACGCAGGCGATCGGCGCCGTGTTTGGCGCGATGGTGGGCAAGGGTTTCTCGATGACGATCACGCCCACCGGAGCCGTACAAAATGTGACCGGATTGGAAGAACTGGTGAACTCCATCCTGGACTCTCTCGGTCTCTCTGCGGAAGAATACGCTTCCAGCAAGCAGACGCTGGAACAGCAGTTCAGCGCCCAAGCCCAGCAGGATGCCTGGAGCAACTCGTTGGATTATCTGCCGTCCGGTCCCGTGTCGGTGGGACAATCCTGGAAGAAACAAGCCTCGCTGGCTCAAGGCTTCCCCATTTTGTTGGACACTTCCTATCGCTTGAAAGACTTAAAAGGCGGCATCGCCACGATCGATGTCTCTTCCACTATCCAAAGCGCAACGGATGCCGGCATGGATCTGCAGGGGCTCGGAATCAGCTATCAGTTGTCCGGGACGCAGGCGGGGACGATCCAGGTCCGGTTGGACACCGGCTGGATCGGCAAGGCTTCCATGCAGCAATCGATTTCCGGAACGATCGGGGCCAAGTTTGGTGATCAGGAACTAAGCTGGCCGATGAGCATCGAGACGCAGATCGAGGAGGAATCCCAATAAACCGGTGATCCGCTGGATATTCTTCGACGTGGGCAACGTCCTTTTCTCGGACGATCCCGTCATGACGCTGGTTTACCAGCGGCTGTGGGAAGCCATCCACCAAGCGCAGCCGGATTTCTCCTTCGATCAACTGATGGCGGAGCGGGAGCACCTGATCCGCACGAATTCCTACGGAAACTACTCGCTGCTGGCGCTCCGCACCCTGGACCCAAGCACCTGGGAAAAAGTGCACTGCGCCATCCAGGCGGAACTGAAGGCCGCACCTTTGGACTATTACATTCCTGTGCCCGGTGCTCGCCCGGTGCTGGAAGCGTTGGTCGGCCGCTATCGATTGGCTATCGCCGCTAACCAACCCCCCTCCTGTCGCACCATGTTACAGCATTTCAAGCTGTTGTCCTTCTTCGATATCGTCGGATTGAGCGACGAAATGGGTTTAGCCAAGCCGGATCCCCGTTTCTTTCAATTTCTGCTGGAGCAGGCCGGAGTGGCAGCGCAAGAAGCGCTGATGATCGGGGACCGAACAGATTATGATATCGGCCCGGCCAAGCGGTTGGGGATGAAAACGATCCGCTTGATCCTCAGCTTGGCAGCGAAAGGCGAGTTACCGGATTCAGTCTTTGGGCGGAAATACCAGGAAAGCATTGAGCGGGTGGCGCTCTCCACGGCCGATCCCCGTGGAAGCGAGGAAGAGCCCGATTGTACTCTGCACTCCTGGGCGGAGATTCCCCCGGCGGTGAACTGGCTGGCGCAGACCTAAACCTGCTGGATGTTTC
>JAPLHX010000013.1 GCA_026389415.1 Coprothermobacterota bacterium
GCGCCAACGAAGTGAAAACATCGGTGGACACCCGCGTGTTGGTGCGTCAGATCGTCGATCTGTTAGCTCCGCCGCCACACATTTCTGTTGAGATCGATGGAGCTTTTCCCCAGATTCGCGCCGAGAAAACCCGCCTGAGCGAGGTCTTCCAGAACCTGATCAGCAACGCTATCAAGTATTTGGATAAACCGGAAGGGACCATCCGGGTGGCATGTCAGGACCGAGACGAAATGTGGGTTTTTTCCGTGGCAGACAATGGCCCGGGAATCCCAGAGAAGGACTTCGGTCGGATTTTTCAACTGTTTCAAACATTGAAACCCAACGAGGGCACCGCCAGCACGGGAATTGGCTTGGCCCTGGTCAAGAAAATTGTGGAGGGGGCTGGGGGTCGGGTTTGGCTGGAATCCAAACCTCTGCAGGGAACCAACTTTTTCTTTACCTGGCCCAAGGAGTAAGGGGGGAAACCCCGGAAGGAGAGAAAAATGAAAAGCGTGCGGATTCTGTTCGTCGAGGACGATCTGGTTGACCAGTTGGCCTTCGAACGTTTCGTGGAGGAGCAAAGCCTGGCTTACGAGTATACGATGGCCGGCTCACTAGCCGAGGCCAAATCGCTGGCCTGTACGCGCGATTTCGATGTGATCGTTTCGGACTACTCCCTGGGCGATGGCACGGCCATAGAGTTGCTGCAGTACGCTCCCGATGTCCCGCATATCCTGGTCACAGGCGTGGGAGACGAGGAAATTGCCACCCAAGCGCTGAAGGGGGGCGCCTATGACTATTTGGTCAAGGACATCGGTCGCAACTATCTAGATCTCTTGCCGGAACGGATCCAGGAATCCCTGCATTCCAAAACGGTCGAACGGCAAGCCAAACTGCTGGCCCAGGCTTTCCTCAACCGCCGGCAACCGGTCTTCATTAGCGATCCACAAGGGATGATTCTTTTCGCAAACAAAAAGTTCTGCCAGGTCTACGGTTATACGCGAGCGGAGATCCTGGGGAAGAACACCAATCTCTTGGGCGAGATTTGTAGCGAAGGCACTCGCTCGCACCGGTGCAAGGACGGCAGCGCGTTAACTGTCTGCTGTCAGTACATGGCCATTGGGGACGAGGACGATTCGGAAATCGCCATCATCACGACGGTCTATCCGGTGGAAGCGGTGGGACATGCTGCTGCAGGCTGATATGCTCGCGATCTGCAAGGGCAAGCGATGAAGGAAGGAATGCCCTGGGCCTTCTCCAAGGGCTACGACACCTTTGCCACGCTGGGACCTTGCATCGTGCCGGCCCAGTCTTTAGACCCGCAGTCTTTGCCGATCCGGTTAAAGGTAAACGGTCAGACCCGTCAAAGCGGAAACACGCGGGACATGGTCTTTGGGGTGGGACATGCTACCGCAGGCTGATAGGATCTCTTATCTCTCCAGCGTTATGAAATTGGAGCCGCACGATATCGTCGCCACCGGTACGCCGGAAGGAGTGGGGCCTTTGCTGGATGGGGACTGGGTGGAAGCGGGAATCGATGGGATCGGCGTCTTACGGTTCGAGGCTCGAAACGAGAATCGCGAAGCCCGATAGCTATCGGGTCACACCGGAAACAGGCTGGGATTATTCGTATTTAAACAACAGTGTGCCCAATAGCAGGGAAACCCCGGCAATTCCCAGCAGGACCAGCACGTTTGTCCAGACGGCGTTCAGCCCTTGGCCGTAGGTAATCAGTTGATTGAAACCGTCCAATCCCCAATAGACCGGTGTAAACTTGGCTGCGGTTTGCATGGCCGGGCTGGTGATCTCTAAGGGCCACCAAGAACCCCCCAGCATGCCGCAAACCATCGTCAGCAGGATAGCGAAAGCCCCAGCCTGTTGCGACGTTTTCGCGAAGGATGCCAGTAGCGTCCCCAACCCGGTCAGGGCCAATACAAAGACGGCTCCCATGATTAGCACACCGAGCGGATCCCTGCCCCAATGCGCCCCGACCAGTTGGCCAACCAGGGCCAAGATCACAAACTGCAAAAAGCCCAGCAGGAAAATTCCGGTAAACTTCCCCACCAGCAAGGAAGCGCGAGACAAGGAAGTGGATAGCAACCGCTGCAAGGTGCCATCCTGCCTCTCTTCCACCAACGTAGCCGCGCTGAAAAACACACCCAGCATTAGAAACATCGTAGTGAAACCGGGCGAGGTCTGGTCAGCCCCCGAGGGGATGTTTACCTTTTCCGTTGACGCTAACAGTTCATGGCGAACCTGTACAGCCGGATTCGCCCACGTTTGGTCCGCTTGCGCAAAGCTGTCCCGCCACAGGGTTACGGATTCACTGGGCGTAAGCGATTGCCTTTCCCGCAGCTGCGTCAGGGCAAATGTCGCGGCGTTGGCGTTGGCAGAAGCTCGTTGCACGGCTTTCTGCAGCAGTCCTTCCACCAGTGTGGCGGAGGCGTTCTGCGGCCGGAAAACCGACAGTTGCACCGGTTCTCCCCTCTCCAATGTGGAACCGAACGATTCGGGAATTACTAAAGCGAACGATACATTACCCAAGGCAACCTGTTCCCGCGCTTCCAGACGAGAGGAGATCTCCTGGAGGGCTAAGCTCGGATCTCGGTCCAAGCTATCGATCACCAGGCGAGAGGTGGGACCGGGATCCTCCATCACAAAACCGATGGAAAGGGACGTGGTGGGGCTGCCACCTCCCCCGGTCATGGCAGTGGTCAACACAATCCATACGATCGGAAGGAATAGTGTCCACAGCAGAGCCAATCGGTCCCGCATGAACAAGCGGAGAAACTGAAGAGTTATGGCTCCGGTCTTACGCCACAATCTGCCATCTCCGCAACCGCAATACTCCCACCAACAGGAATGCTGCGCCCATGGCGACCAGCACACCCGCCGGAAGCAGCACAGCCCCGACTCCCCGGCCGTTCATCAGTTGCAAGAAACCGTCCATCGCCCATCGTACCGGACTGATGTGCATCACCGCATTCATCCAGGGCGAAACCTGGCCGAAGACGAACATCCCGCCGGCCAGAAAGGTCAGGATCATCGCCACGGCAGGCCCGAGCGCTCCCGCCTGGGCCTCGGTCTTGTAAATCGAGCAGAGCAGCACACCCAATCCGGACATGCAACCCACGGTGCAGGCGATCATCAGCACGAACCCAAGGGGAGAATCGGTCCAGCGAACGCCATAGGCCAAGGTGGCCACCAAGATCACTAGCAGAAACTGCGCCAGGGCGAGGAAACAGACCCCCAGGATCTTTCCGGAAAGGATGGCAGAGCGCGAGAGCGGCGCGGAAAGCAGTCGGTTGATCGTTCCGGTCCGACGTTCCTGCAGTAGCGATCGGCCGCCTTCGTTGGCGGAAAAGAGCACATACATTACCGACATGCTGATGGCGTAATAGCCCATCGCTCCGGGCAAGGAGGATTGGGCGGACTGCTCCGTTTGCTGTCCGAGCGCGACCAGGCTCCGTGTCTGTTCCAATTGTGGCAACCAGCTTTGCACGAGGGGGGAGATCTCCTCGGGCTTAATCAGCCCTCGTGACAGTAGTTCGGCCGCTGCCACTTCCGCCATTGCCCTGCGGCTAAGGATTTCCGTCATAAATCCCTCGGCAATGCTTTTTACGATCTGACCTCGCAAGGGCGCATCCGTGCTACTAAGTACCTCCAGGGAAGTCGACCTGCCCTCGTAAACCAGCGCAGTGAATCCCTCCGGGATGATCAAGGCCGCGGTAGCCTCACCCCTTAAGACCCATTGTCGGGCTTCCTCGGGGGAAGGCGCACTCTGCAAGCGAAACAAATCTTTCAGAGCCTCTGCTTGAAACACTTCTTCCTGCAAAATTCGGCTCAGTTCGCCTCGATCTTGATCCACGACGACCAAGGTGATGGAGAACGGCTGTCCGCGGAATGTGGGGGCCAAAGCCAGGCCCAGCACCATAATCAGCGCTAATGGGACGACGAGAAGGATCACGAAGGACAGAGGATCGCGAGCCTTAATCAGCAAATCCTTCCAGGCGATGCGCAGGGCCTTCTTCATTCGTCCCGCAGCTCTTTGCCGGTCAGTTGCAGAAAGACATTTTCCAGATTGGGTTCTTTCACTTCCACCGAACGCACGGTGATGCCACGGTCGTGCAGGCGGGCCAGGACCTCCGGCAGCGTCCTTCGCCCCTGGACGGTAAGGATGCCCAGAAAATGATCACCGACACGTACTTCGGAAATTCCCTCCGTCACTTTCAGTTCTTCGCCGATTCCATCGGGTAAGGAAGTCTGAGTGATGATGCGCAAAGAATCCTTTTCTCCTACCAATCGGCGCAGTTCTTCCTGACTGCC
>JAPLHX010000270.1 GCA_026389415.1 Coprothermobacterota bacterium
TTATGCAGCATCACCGCGGACCAGTTGGTCAAAACGCTGTTGATATCTTTTCTCCCCATAAACCAACCGCAGCCCTTGATCGGCCACTTCCTCTATCTGACCCTGACCTGGAACACGGGAGCAGCCTTCAGCTTTTTGCCACAGGCTGCTTCATTTTTCCTCATTTTCAATTTGCTGGCGATTGCTGTGCCGTTCGCATTGTATAAAACATTGATCCTCCAACGCCCTCTCTTTCAGATTGCTTGCGGATTGATTACAGGCGGAGCCTTTGGCAATGTGCTGGATCGCCTGCAATACGGCAAGGTGATCGATTTCATCGATGTCCGTTTCTGGCCGGTATTCAATCTGGCGGATAGTTGCATTTTTGTCGGGGCCTTCCTTTTTGCCTTGGTCCTGCTTTTTGGGAGTCGCAAACCATCCCCGAGCTAGTGCTACTGATCCCCCTGGAAGAAAAAACCCATCGTGCAGATCAGACCCTGGCGCGTGTATCGGGTTACAGCCGGCAGAAGATACAAGCCTGGATGCACGAGAGACGTTGTACGATCCAAGACCGTGTTCTGGCTCCTTCGGATCGCTTGCTAGGGGGGGAAGAAGTGAGATTGGATTTGCCGGAGGAAATGGAATCAGGACTGACCGCAGAGCAGCATCCTCTAGCTGTCCTTTTTCAGGATGAAGATATTCTGGTCCTGGATAAGCCACGAGGAATGGTTGTGCATCCGGGAGCCGGGCGTAACAGCGGAACGCTGGTGAATTTCCTGGTTGCCATTACCCCGCTTTCCCCCGTCGGCGGACCCCAACGGCCAGGGATCGTGCATCGCCTGGATAAAGATACCAGCGGATTGATGGTGATTGCCAAGACCACCCGGGCTCACCTGTCCCTGCTGGAGCAATTCCGGTCACGCCAAGTAAAAAAGAATTACCTGGCTTTGGTGGAGGGTCGGGTGGTGGAAGACGAAGGACGAATTGAAGTGCCGCTACAGTTGGATCACGCAGCCAAACGAGTGATACCGCACCCGGGGGGAAAGGTGGCGATCACGGAATTCCTTGTACTACGTCGTTTCCGGGCTCATTCCCTGTTGGAATGCCAACCCTTGACGGGGCGGACGCACCAACTGCGCGTGCATTTGGCATATATTGGCCATCCGATCATGGGCGATCCGCTTTACGGCAAAAGCGCCGCCGGGTTCAATCTAGGCCAGCTTTTACATGCCTATCGTTTGTGTTTTCGCCAGCCGGTCACGGGGGAGCCCTTGGAATTTCAATCCTGTTTGCCCGCAGATTTTTTACACCAGTTAAAGCGGATGGAGTTTGACATCACTGCCACGGCGACCCAATAATCGGAAATGCGAGCACACTCCAGAAAGGAAACGTCTTGGAGATTCGGCTGATCAACATAGGGTATGGCAATATTGTGGCGGGCAATCGAGTGGTAGCGATCTTGGCTCCCGATTCCGCCCCGATCAAGCGGATTGTAACCGAAGCCCGGACAGCGAAGAAACTGATCGACGCCACCTACGGGCGTCGTACGCGAGCCGTGATCATAACGGATTCGGATTACGTGATCCTCTCACCTGTACAACCAGAAACGATGGCTGCTCGCTTCGAAGCCGAGGAAGAAGAAATCCGCTCCTCGCATTGATGCATTTGCAGACACGCCCCCTGATCGTTGTCGTATCGGGACCTTCCGGCGTAGGGAAGGGAACGGTGGTGCGGAAACTAGTTCAAGCAGACCCCGCTACGCTGCTTTCCGTCTCTGTTACCACCAGAGCTCCGCGCCCGCAGGAGATCGATGGAGTGGATTACCACTTCATTTCACCAGACCGTTTTCAGGCGATGCGAAAAGGCCATGAATTGGTGGAGTGGGCGGAGGTCTATCGAGGAGGGGGAACTGCAGGGGAATTCTATGGCACTCCTCTGCAGCCGGTCGAGGAAGCGTTGGCCAACGGCAGGGATGTGATCCTCGAGATCGAAGTGCAAGGAGCCAAACAGGTAAAGCAATGGGCGCAGGACCCCGTTCTGGTTTTCGTCCTACCTCCCTCATGGGAAGAGCTGGAACGGCGGTTGACGCAACGGAATACGGAGGGCCCGCAGAAGGTGCTGCAAAGACTGGAAACAGCGCAAGTTGAATTCCGTCGCCTTTGGGACTATGATTACTTTCTTGTAAACGATACGATCGAGCAGACCACGGTCGAATTAGAGGCGATTGTGGAGGCGGAACGGCATCGAGTTCGCCGGATTGTTTCGTGGCCACAAGAAAGGATGAATCATGATTAATCCATCGCTAGAAGAGATGTTAAAGGATATGTCGAATAACAAATACAAGTTAGTTGTGATTGCTTCCAAATTGGCGCACAGAATAGCAAAGGAAGAGGATTTAAAGATCTCCAAACCCCTTTCAGAAGCCTTTCGCCAAATTGGGAAGGGAGAAGTGGAAATCGAAGAACGCCTAAGCACGTGAATTCGTTTCCCTTTCAATACCTAATCGCAGTCGATACCCCTCTTCCTACCGGAGAGGGATTTTTGTCCTACGGTTCCCAACAACCTCTACAAATTGGAGAAAAGGTGCAAATTCCGATCGGACGGCAGGACCGGATCGTCCAAGGATATGTACTCGGTCCGAGCTCGTTTACGGAGCAGCTCAAACCGGTTTTGGAAAGAGAAGAAGGAAGTTGGTTTTCCGCGCAACAGGCTGCTTTATTGCGCTGGGTCTGGCAGAACTGGTTTACTTCGTCTCGCTCGCTATTGCGATGTGTGATTCCGAGTACAGCAAAGCGGTATCGCCAGTGGGTGCGACTACGGGATAGCCCCCAAGCCTGGCCGGCACTCCTGGCAGAACAAAAAAAGCAGAAAGGCTACCACGAACTACTTTCCTTCTTGGCCGAACGGGGCGGTGCTGCCGCATGGGTTGATGTACCGCAAAAAAGCCTGGTGGGACGTGCACAGAAGGCGGGTTGGTTGGAAGTGACACGGAAGTGGGTGGAAGAGCCAACACCCCGGATGCAGACAACGGCGGCATTTCTCTGTTGGCAATCCTGGCAGGATCAATTGGCGCTCTTGACCCAGGAATTAAAGAGAATGAAGACCCAGGGGCGGCAATCCCTGATCCTCATTCCGGAAGCTTCTTTAGCTCCTCCACTGTTGGAAACCCTCGCTCGTACGGTTCCTGTGATGCGTTACACGGGAGAGACCCGAGCCCAGGAACGGGAGCGGGTGGTCCAAGCCGCTCAATTGGAAGAGAACTTGGTGGTTCTGGGAACCTGGAGCGGTTTGTTTTTGCCATTTCGAAGCCTGGGATCGATCCATGTCCTGCACGAAGAGAGCAGCGCCTATACCATCGAAGATCCAATCCAATTGCAGGTGATTTCAGTCGCTCGAAAACTGGCTGAGATTTCCGGGGCGCGGTTGGGATTGTATTCCCGCTCTCCCTCGTTGGAATCCTATCTGGCGACTAACAGCGGCACTCATTTACTGCACCGCATCGCAGAACCTCCGATCCGACATTGGGTAGTGGAGCGATCCGGGCATCTTGCTCGACCGATCCTTTCCGCGATCAACCAGCGCCAGAAAACGAAAGGCCGCAGTCTGATTTTTCTGAATCGCCGCGGTACTGCCAACACCATCATTTGTACAGATTGTGGCGAGTATTTTCCCTGTCCAACGTGTCAAGTGGCTTTGACGCCACACCGGCAGGCGCTGTTCTGCCATTATTGTGGCTACCAATCCGAGCTACCGATACTTTGCCCGCGCTGTAACGGTGCTCATTTACAGACACTTGGACTCGGTTTAGAACGTTTGGAAGATGAATTACGGCAGCGCTGGCCGCAAGCGTTGGTTTTGCGTCTGGACCGAGAGACGACCGGCGATCGAGAGAGTGTCCAAGCGAAATTGGACGAATTCCGGCAAAACCGAAAAGCCATTATGATCGCCTCCAGCATCCTTCGCGGGCATGCACTGCCTCGGGTTTCCCTCTTGGTGGTGATCAACTTGGATTTTGCACTGCGTTTGCCAAGTTACCGTGCCACCGAGCGGGCCTACCAGATGCTGGGAAATCTGGAATCACTGACAGAGGAAGTCTTTCTTCAATTCACCTCCCGCAGCATGTCCGAGCGATTGTTGGAGACGGAAGATGAGTTTTACGCTAAGGAATTGGCCATGCGAAAAGAAGGCCGATTTCCTCCGTTCGGGCGCCTGGTTCGAGTGCTTCTTGTTGGCAAAGAAGAGGAAACCGTTTGGCGTTTGGCGAAGCAACTACGGGAAACCCTGCCTCCCCTGACCGGTGGTACAATCAGCGGGCCGATGGAAGCGACAAATTACCTGTTGAGGGGGTCTTACCGAGTGGAAATCATCTTGCGGTTTCCGAACGGTCCGATCGCAGATGATCTTCGCTCTGCCCTGGCTATCTATCCGCCCAGAGGTTTGCAGCGACTGGATGTGACGATGGAACCGGAGGAACTATTGTGATGCGGACAGTGTTTTTTGGTTCCCCCGCGTTTTCTTTGCCTGCGTTACAGATGATGGCTGAATCTCCCTACCGCCCGGGAGTGGTGGTGACGCGGCCCGACTCACTGCAAGGACGGGGATTGCGAGCACAAGCCACTCCCGTCCGGGTGCTGGCACAAAAGTTAGCCATTTCAACTCTGACTCCTGTTTCGCTGGAGGAACCAACATTCTTAGATACACTCCGCAAATTCAACCCGGATTTATTTGTGGTGGTGGCTTTTCTGATCTTGCCGGCAACCTTGTTAGCCCTTCCCGGAAAGGGCTCGGTCAATCTTCACCCCTCATTGCTGCCGCAGTACCGCGGAGCAGCGCCGATCGAGCGAGCTATTTTAGCGGGGGAACGCGCAAGCGGACTCTCCATCTTTCGGCTGGAGGAAAAGGTGGATCAAGGACCGATCCTGGCTCAAGCAGCGTTTGCGATCGGACCAGAGGAGACAGCGGGAGAATTACGCCAACGGCTAGCTTGCGAAGGCGCCAAGATGTTGCTGTGCCTGCTTCCCCTCTTGGAGGCTGGCGGGCTACAAGGGATCCCGCAGGAACCCACACTGGCCTCACGCGCGCCAAAGATCCGGGAACAGGATGCAATCATTCTCTGGCCGGAAAGCGCTCTAACAGTGCACAATCGGATTCGCGCGATGAATCCCAACCCGGGAGCATTCACCTGGATCCCCGGCAAGAGAGGACCGCTCCGGCTCAGCATCTGGCGATCTCGTTTGGCTCCTTTTTCCGATCTCGAGGTGGGGGAAGTACGGCTGGAATCGAATCGGTTATCCGTTGGCTGCGGCCAGGGATCCATCTGGGTAGAGGAGCTTCAGTTGGAAGGCAGAAAACGTTTGGCCATTGGGGAATTCTTACTGGGTTACCGTCTCCAGTACGGTGAGCGATGGGGTTCCTACTAGATCTCAGTTGGGAAGAGCTGCGAGGGTACCTCCAAAGCCAAGGCCAGGCGATCTATCGGGCCGAGCAGCTCTGGGATTGGATTTATCACAAGAAAACCTTCACTCTGGAACGAATGGGCAATATCCCCAAAGACCTGCGCATGATTTTGACGCGGGATTTTCCGAACCCTTTGCCGCAACAAAACCAAATTACATTTGATCCGGACGGCACCGAGAAATTTCTTTGGCAAATGGCCGACGGTGAACTGGTGGAAAGCGTGTTGCTGCATACCAGCACCTCACACGGCCAGTGGACTTCTGCTTGTCTGTCCACGCAGGCCGGTTGCCCCATTGGTTGTGGCTTTTGTGCCACCGGGCATTCCGGTTTCCGACGCAACCTCAGCTCCGGAGAAATCCTATCCCAAATTCTGGGGATGGAACAGAAGAGCGGAGAAAGAATTTCGCGGGTGTTGCTGATGGGCATGGGCGAACCATTGTTGAACTGGCCGGCTGTTGAGCGGGCGATCGAGGTTTTGCAGCACCCAAAGGCCTTGGCTCTTGGCTCCCGCCGTTTAACCATGTCCACGATCGGCCCACCCCCATTGGAGAAATTCGTGCAGTCGGGAGTTAAATTGGAAGTCTCGCTTTCCCTGCACGCGCCAAACGATGCACTTCGGTCACGCTTAATCCCCCTGCCCGGACTGTTACCGATTGGGAAAACGATAGAGCTGCTGCAGTATTATAGCGAGCGTGCCGGGAAGATCGTCACATTTGAATACCTCCTTCTGGGGGGGGTAAACGATCAGCCGAATCACCTGAAGCAATTGGTAGCCCTTTTTGGAGCCAGATCCTTCCTGATCAATCTCCTACCCTATAATCCTGTGGTTGGTTCCTCCTTCCAGCCTACCAACAAAGAGACGATTCGCTGGTTTTCCGAGACCTTGAATGATGCCGGAATCAAGACCATGATTCGCAAACCACGGGGTCGCTTTATCGAGGCAGCTTGCGGCCAATTGCGCAGGAAGGCTATTCCAGATGATGGGACAGAAAATGCCGATGAGCGTTTGCACTCAGCCGAAAAAAAAGTATAATCATCTCGGAATGGGGTGCCTTACGGCTGAGAGGGATTTTTTCCAAGTCCCAACCCATCGAACCTGAACTGGGTAATTCCAGCGTAGGAATTCAACGACGGAACGCCCTTGCAGGGCGTTTTTTCGTTTAAGGAGGCGATTGGCATGGCAGATATCACCTTGGCGGGATGGGTGACCATCTCTCTGGCCCTCTTCGCGGGATTTTTGCTGCTGCTTACCCAGACCCGGAAGCTGAGCACGCGGGACTGGGTGGAAATCGGAATCCTGTTGGCTTTAGCTTTCGCATTGAAGTATCTGTCCAATTTGGTCATTCCTAACTTTCGCATCTGGGCACAAGGGGGGTCGATTACATTGGCTTCCATGGCCCCTCTTTTTTATTTGGGACTCCGCCGCGGCTGGGTCGTCGGTGCATTCGCCGGCATCGTATTTGGTCTCTTCGATTTTCTGCTTGCGCCTTTCTTTTTCCATCCCGTGCAGTTCCTGCTGGACTACCCGTTGGCATTCGGATTGCTTGGTGGGCTGGCTGGTGCATTCCGCAAGCCGTTTTGGCTCGGCATCCTATTGGGAGGACTGGGGCGGTTGTTTTGTCACTTCCTCTCCGGAATGATTTTCTTCTCCAGCTATGCCCCTCCGGGGTGGAATGTCTGGCTCTATTCCCTCGCTTACAATGCCAGTTATATGCTTCCGGAAATCGTCATCTCCGCCATCGTGATGGCGATCGTTTGGCCACGACTGAAATGGACCAACGCGTAAACCGGGCACTGATTTTCCTTGGGGGTGAGGCGGTTCCGAGAAACCGTTTCCAATCGTTGCTCTCCGGTTCCTTGCTGATTGCAGCCGATTCCGGTGCTGCTTGGCTCGTAGAAACCAATCTTCGTCCGCAAGTGCTGCTGGGCGACTTCGACTCGTTGGATCCTGCGTTGCGAACCGAACTAGAGCTGCAAGTAGATATGTATTTGCCATTTCCTGCCGATAAAGATCAGACGGACGGGGAACTAGCAGTGGATTTTGCGCTGAGCCGGAATCTCCAGGAAATTGTGTTGATCGGAGGGCTGGGAGGGCGCGTAGACCATACCATCGGAAACGCCATGCTCCTGTTCAAGATCGCTCGCAAGAAACGCTGCGGCTGGATGCTCGATGCAACTAGCAGAATTTTCCCGGTTTCAAGGAGATTGCAGTTGGATGGGATTCCCGGCCAAATGTTTTCTCTCCTGGCACTGTCACCGGTAAAGGGCCTAACCATCAAGGGCGCGACCTATCCTATGCAAGGAGGTTCCTTGATCTTGGGCCAGACCCTTGGACTCTCCAACCGGTTCCTACATTCCACCGTCCTAGTGGAAAAAGAAAAAGGATTGCTGTTGGCAATCCTTTTGGACAACAAAGAGGAAGCGGGGTTTACGCGACCCGGGTAACCTTACCGGCTTTCATGCATTTGGTGCAGACGCGAATCGTTTGTACTTTGTTGTTGATGTTCGTTTTCACTTTTTGCAGATTCGGATTCCACACCCGTTTGGTTCTTACGTGAGAGTGGCTCACATTGCATCCAGCTGCTGGTCCTTTTCCGCAGATCTCACACTTTGCCACAGTAGTTTGCTCCTTACCCATAAGATACGCCGGCAAGAATAGCATAGGCAGAACCCAACATGCAAACCAATTCTTTCCCCATTCTCTTCGTGCAGGCTTTGCGTGGCTTTGGCCGTTCCCGGTCTCTATGCTACAATCCATGGCGACATGGAGACAACGATTGGAAAGGTGTACCTGACTCGAGAAGCACTGGCAAAGATTACCGGTTATGCCACCACGGAATGCTATGGCGTAGTCGGTCAAACCAAACGAACCCCCAACGACTTGCTGTATTTCCTGCTGCGACGAGAAAATGTGACCCAAGGTGTGGAAGTGAAGTTTCTACCACAAGGAGTACACCTCGTAATCCACGTGATCCTGGAATTGGGTGTGCGTTTATCCGAGGTAGTGCGGAACATCCGCGAACAGGTGACATTTCGTCTGGATTCCATGACCCACGTGGAAAACATCGATATCGATATCGTAGTGACCAACGTGAGATCGCATGAAGGATGAAGGCCGAGAACCACTCGTTGGTCAAACCAACCTGAGGTTTTCCGACCTCCATCGTCTCTTGGAGGCGGGTGCTGCTCACCTAGAAGCCAACAAGGAGATCGTCAACTCCCTCAACGTTTTCCCCGTGCCCGATGGGGACACCGGCACAAATATGGTGCTTACCCTAAAATCCACGCTCGACGAGTTGAGCCGGATCCAGCAAGGCAGCATGAAACAGTTTACCGAAGCCGTAACGCGCGGATCCCTGCTGGGTGCCAGAGGGAATTCCGGTGTGATTCTATCCCAATTGTTCCGGGGAATGTGCCGCTCTTTAGATAGCAAGGAAGAGGTCAGCTTGAATGACTTGGCGCAAGCTTCGGCGGAAGCCATTCGAACGGCATACCAGGCGGTAATGAAACCGGTGGAAGGGACCATTCTCACCGTGGCTCGAGAAGCCAGCATCGCCGCGTTGCGGGGTGAGAATCACGTGGATCTGATTGTATTTTTAGCTAGCATCCTGCAAGCGGCACGCCGTTCCTTGGCCGATACACCAAATCTGCTGCCAATCCTAAGGGAAGCGGGCGTTGTCGATGCCGGCGGTCAGGGCTTGGTATTCCTGTTAGATGGGATGCTCCGCCATCTTCGCGGGGAGACGACGGATCAGACTTCGGCGCCTACGGAAGCGAATCTGGAGGCAGAAGAGATCTTTAAGGAAGAGATGACGTACCGCTACGATATCCAATTTCTGATCCGGGGCACCCACTTGAGCCGGAGCAGTGCGGAGAAATCCTTGCAAGAGATGGGTGATTCCCTTTTAGTGATCGGTGACGAAACCTTGCTAAGAGTCCATTTCCACAGCAACATTCCCTACAAAGTATTGGAAGTGGCTGCGGAGATTGGCTCTTTGGATCAAGTGATGATTGAAGACATGCACCAGCAGTATGAGGAATTTGTGCGCAGAAGCAAACCAGCAGATGCTGACTGCATCGGTCTTGTTGCAGTGAGTGCCGGCCAAGGTTTTGAAGAGATATTTAGCAGCTTGGGAGCGGATCAAGTGGTCATGGGGGGGCAATCGATGAATCCCTCCACCCGGGAGATCCTTGACGCCATCGATCGCATGTCTTGTACGTCAGTGATCATTTTACCCAATAATCCTAATGTGATCAGCACTGCCCTTCAAGCCCAAAGCATTGCTCAGAAGAAAATCTCTGTGCTTGCCACCCATAATCTTCCGCAAGGAGTGTCCGCTGCTCTGGCATTTGATCGCAATCAACCGATCGAAAACAATCTGGCGGCCATGGAACGAGCGATGCAAAAAGTGCACGCGGGCGAGATTACCTATTCCGTGCGGGATGGCTCGCTCAATGGATTCGACTTTCATCAGGGTACGATTCTAGGCATGATCGATGATCAGATTGCAGAAGTGGGAAAAGATCCGACCGAGGTATGTCTAGCAATGGTCCGTAAAATGTTGGACGCCGCTCCTTCCGAGGCAGTTGTTTGCATTTACCGAGGTGAAGAAATGGCCGAGGATGACGCGGAGGAGATCCTGCAGGAATTGATGGGAAAATACCCGCTGGCTTCGTTCGAGCAGCATTATGGCGGACAACCCTTCTATTATTATATCGTCTCCTTGGAAGAGTGAGCGCAACTCTAAACTGGCCAGAGCTGAACGCCCCGGTTCGGTATTTGAAAGGGATCGGCCCGGCAAGGGCTGAGGTCTTGGGGCGGGTAGGAGTTGTCTCGATTTTGGATTTGCTGTACTACTTCCCCCGAACCTACCAGGACCGCACGCAGTTTCGGCTCATTTCCACTCTGCGTGACGGGGAAATGGCAACCATCCTTGGCTCGATTCGACGAATTTCCGAAACCAGACCGCGCCGGGGCCTGCACCTTCTGAAAGTCCTGATCTCAGACGGCAAGGGACAAATCGAAGCCGTCTGGTTCAATCAACCCTATTTGAAAAAGCAGTTCACACCGGGAGCTGACTTGATACTCTCGGGTCGAGTTTCCCGCCGTTTCGGGCCGATTCAACTCACCGCACCAGATTGGGAGTTGGTTGATGAGGACAACGATTCGCTCCACAGTGGACGGATCGTCCCCATTTATCCGCTGACTACAGGACTCACTCAGAGAGCCCTTCGTCGAAAGATGAAGGAAATCGTTGACCAAATCGCCCCGCAGGTTCCAGAGTTCTTACCAACCTACCTGGTTGTCACCCAAGGGTTGCTGCCCCTACCGATCGCTTTGCGGCAGATCCACTTTCCAGATTTGCAGGACGGGCTCGAGAAAGCACGGAAGCGGTTTCTATTTGAAGAGCTGTTTCTGCTGCAATTGGGATTCGCTAGGCGGTGGAAGGAACGAAAATCCCAAAAGGGGATTTCCTTCCGGACGGAGGGCGACCTTGTGCAACGATTCTTGTCTGAATTGCCGTTTATCCTTACGGATGGACAGCAGCAAAGCTTGCAGGAAATCGAACAAGACATGCACTCTTCCCGCCCGATGAATCGTCTATTGCAAGGGGAAGTGGGCTCTGGAAAAACCGTATTGGCCGCATATGCCATGCTGGTCGCAGTCCAAAACGGATATCAAGCCGCTTTGATGGCTCCTACAGAAATCCTTGCCGGACAACACTACCTGGTCTTGCAACAGCTATTTCGTAACCTGCCGATTCAATTGGCCCTCCTGACTGCCGGCCGGAAAGGTGCGCAGCGGGTTCGCTTGCGGCAGGATCTGGAAGACGGGTCCATTCAAATACTGATCGGCACTCATGCGCTGCTGGAAGAAGGTGTAAACTTCCGACGACTTGGATTGGTCGTCATCGATGAGCAACACAAGTTTGGTGTAATGCAGCGAAAAATCCTGAAAGAAAAAGCGGAAAACCCGGATGTCCTGGTGCTAACTGCCACTCCGATCCCTCGCTCACTGGCGCTTACGCTCTACGGTGATTTTGACCTTTCGACCATCCGGGGTCTTCCTGCCAACCGTCAGCCCATCACCACATATCTTGTATCGAGTGAACGCAAAACAGAAGTGTATCAATTTATCCGGCGAGAAGTACAAACCGGACGGCAAGTCTACATCGTCTGCCCGCGCATCGAAAGCAAAGAAGGGGAAGACGAAAAGGGAGAGGCTGCAGCTGCGACGAAACTAAAGGAAGAGCTTCAACAGGACGTGTTCCCGGAATTCCACTTAGGGCTTTTGCATGGTCGGATGACAACGACGGACAAAGACCAGGTGATGGCTGATTTCAAGGACAATCAAATCCAGATTCTAGTTTCGACTACCGTGATCGAGGTGGGAATCGATGTAGCCAACGCCACCCTGATCGCCATTCTAGATGCAGACCGCTTTGGTCTGGCTCAATTGCATCAATTGCGCGGACGAGTGGGTCGGGGTTGCTACAAGTCCTACTGCGTGTTGATGGCAAACCCGAAATCGGAAGAGGCGATGCAGCGTTTGGACGTAATGGTCCGCTCCAACGATGGATTCGTTATTTCGAGTGAAGACTTAAAGATCAGGGGTCCCGGAGAATTTTTCGGCACCCTCCAGCATGGTGCGTTCCAGTTACGATTCGCCGATTTGTTTGATCCCACAACATACGCTGTATTGGACCAATGCCGTCAGATCGCCTTTGATCTGGCGCAACGATCTCCGTCGGAGTGGCGACAATTCCCCTTGTTGGAGAAGATGCTCCAGCGCAGATTCCCCTTCGGTGCACAGAGGGTGGAAGTGAGCTGAGATGACCCCGGATCTGGCGGAAGGAAAACGAGGTCGGTCCTTGCGAAACCGCCAGGAAACTAAGCTGCGCCCTACAGCAGATAAAGTCATAGGAGCACTGTTCAATATCTTGCGCTCTCGCTTGGAAAACGCGCGATTTCTAGACTTATTTGCGGGGACTGGAGCTGTGGGTTTGGAAGCTTTGCGGTACGGAGCTTGCTCGACAGTGCTGGTGGAAAAATCGCATAGAGCCATTGGCTGGATCAAAAAGAAACTGAGCCAGAGCTCGGCAAGCAAAGCGACTTTATTGCCAATGGATGTATTTCGAGCAATACCCCAACTCGCAGCAAAAGGCTGCCAATTTGATGTAATTTTCCTGGACCCTCCCTACGACCAGGGACTGGTCGGCCGCACACTGGTGATGTTGGCGAGAACTGCTTTGCTTCCATCCGGTGCTATAATCGTGGTGGAGCATTCCATGCGGGAGGAATCCTCCGCCGAAGGGTTCAAACTGATACGAACCTATCGGTACGGGGATACGCGTTTATCCCTGATGGAAAGGAGCATGCATTGACTCGAGCGGTGATGCCGGGCAGCTTTGACCCGGTGACGTATGGCCATTTGGATGTCATTGAGCGAGCCAGTGATCTATTTGAGGATTTAATTATTGCAGTGGTGGAAAACCCTGCGAAATGCTGCCTTTTTAGTTTGCAGGAACGGGTGGGATTCCTCGTCGGCACGGTGAACCATCTTGCCAATGTGCGAGTTGACACCTTCTCAGGCTTACTCGTAGCATATATGCAAAGTGCGAGAGTGAGAGTGATCGTTCGAGGACTACGGGTTGCTACTGATTTTGAATACGAATTGCAAATGGCTCTGATGAATCACGAGTTGTTCGCGGAAGTGGAAACGGTTTTTTTACCTTCCAGCCATCGCTATTCGTTTTTAAGTTCGAGCTTGGTCAAGGAAGTAGCATTGCACGGCGGATCGGTAACTGCATTTGTGCCTGGGCAAGTCGAGGAAGTTTTGAAGAGAAAAATCAGTGCGGAAAGGGGTTGAAGAAAATCGGCGTCTTAGAGTTGCTCGATGGAATCGAAACCCTGATCGATCAGGGCAAAAAGATTCCCTTCACGCATAATGTCAATATCAACATGGACCGAATGCTGGAACTGTTGGACCAGATCCGGGAAAACTTCCCCGAGGAATTGTCTCAGGCCAAATGGGTCTTGCAGGAGCGCAAGAAACTGTTGGAGGAAGCGCAACAGGAATCTGATCGTTTAGTCCAGCAGGCCCGCGGGCAGGCACAGGGAATGGTTTCTGATGCGGAAATCCTCAAGCAGGCGGAATCTCGTGCTCGAGAGGTGTTAGAGAGGCGAGGAGAGGAAGCCAGGGCGCTGAAACGCGACGCAGAAGCGTACGCGGAATCGATCCTAAGCAAATTGGAAGCTGTGCTCGAGAAGGCATCTACCACCGTAAAGGCTGGTAAGAGCCAACTTCGCTCGTCCATCGCGCAAAGCACACCCGGCCCAGGACCTGCCGGCAAAACCGGACCCAGCTAGCTCTCGATCGAAACGATCTCTTCCAATAGAAACCCCCGCTGGTGCCGTGTGAAGAGGGGGTTTTTGAACCTGTTCTCAGCAGGTGGGTTGGCTGACTGAAACGGGGGAGAGAATTCCCGCCTATCTCAGATCGCGATCCCAATTCGTTTGGTGTTGGCTCAAACCTTGGATCTCCTCATCACGAACACCGCAGGGTTTCACCTAATCGTAAGTCAAGCTCGATTCAATGACAAGGGAACGCGCTACTTACCCCAGGCTATTCTGCTACACCGCCAATACGCTGGAAATGCTTTGGAGAACCTCTGATTTGGAAATGGTCCGCTGTTCACCCGATTCCATATTTCGGAGCAGAAGCGACCCTTCTTTCAACTCTTGCTCACCCAACAGAAGCGCGAAGCGGGCATGTTTGCGATTGGCCACCTTTAACTGGGCGGAAAGCCCTCGTCGATCATAAGACAGTTCCGTTCGTATTCCCGCTTCCCTTAATCGCATCGCCAGCAGCATTGCTTGGGAATAAGCCTCCTCGCCCAGGGGAACCAGATAGACGTCCAAACGCAGTGGTTCGGGTGCTTGGTTCTCTTGCAGAATGAGCATCGCCCGCTCCATCCCGCCAGCGAATCCCACCCCGGGAGTTGGCGGACCACCCAAAATTTCGATCAGATCATCATAGCGGCCTCCTCCGCAAAGGGCGTTTTGGGCACCCAACTCCGGGGAAACGATTTCGAATACGGTCCGCGTGTAGTAATCCAAACCACGAACCAGGCGAGGAGAGAGTCGAAACGAGAAACCAAGTGCGGAGAGACATTTCTGCATACGGATAAAGTGAGTCTGGCATTGCAGGCAAAGAAAATCCACCGGATGAGGAGCCTGATCCAACATTTGTTGGCAGGTTTCCTTCTTGCAATCCAACATCCGGATCGGATTTTGCTGATAACGGCGTTGACAATCTGTGCATAATTCCATCAAATGGGGCGCCAGTTCTTTCTTTAGTGCTGCCAGGAAGACCGGTCGACACTCCCGGCAACCGATGGAGTTCAGATCGACTTCAAATTGCCGAATACCGAGGGCACGAAAAATGGAAATTGCAATGGCAATGATCTCTGCATCCATCTCCGGTTGGGGATCACCAAACACCTCGAAACCAAACTGGTGGTGCTGCCGGTAGCGACCCGCTTGAGGTCGTTCGTAACGGAACATGGGACCAATATAAAATAGTTTTTGAGGCAACCCACGAAGATTGGCCAAATTCTGCTGCAGGAATGCGCGAGCTACGCAGGCAGTGCCTTCAGGCCGGAGTGTTAAGCTGCGGCCTCCCCGATCAATCAAGGTATACATCTCCTTGGATACGATATCCGTGTCTTGCCCTACGCCTCGCGCAAACAATTCTGAGTGCTCAAAGATGGGAGTGCGAATTTCGCCATAAACGAACCGCTCGCCGTTGTGGCGAATCGTTTCTTCCAATTGGGTCCAAAGGTTAGAGTCCGGAGGCAAGATGTCTTGTGTGCCCCGGGGGGCTGAAATACGCTCCATCAAGGATAGATCCTTTCCAACATGCGCGGTAAGGGGATGCTTTCTCGAATGTGCTCCAGGTGGCAAAGCCAAGCGACTGTTCGCTCCACGCCCATACCAAAACCGGCATGGGGAACGCTGCCATAGCGGCGCAGATCGAGATACCAGTGGTAAATCTCGGGAGGGTATTCGTGTTCCTGGATCCGTTTTTCCAGCAGTGCAAGGGAGTGGATCCGCTCGGAACCTCCGATGATTTCGCCGTACCCTTCCGGAGCCAGCAAGTCGGCTGAAAGCGTGACTTCCGGCCGCTGGGGATCGGGTTGCATGTAGAAGGCCTTGCAGCAGGCCGGGAAATGCGTAACGAAGAGCGGTTTCTGATACCGGGCAGACAAGATCTGCTCGTGCGGGGCGCCGAAATCCTCCCCCCAGGGCAACGGCTGGCCTTCCGCTTGGAGGATCTCCAGGGCCTGGTCGTATGTCAACCGGGGGAAGGGTGGCTGGATGCTCTCCAGTTTGGTGATGTCGCGCTCCAACGATTCCAATTCCCGTTTTCGTTTTTCCAGCACTTGTTCGACGATGAAACACACCAGGTCTTCCTGCAGTCGCAGGTTGTCTTCGAATGTGAAATAGGCCGCTTCCGGCTCCAACATCCATAGTTCAGTTAAATGACGGCGAGTGCTGGATTTTTCCGCTCGGAAGGCCGGTCCAAAGCAATAAGTTTTGCCAAAGGCGATGCAAGTCGCCTCGTTGTAGAGTTGACCGGATTGAGAAAGGTAAGCGGGCTGGCCAAAGTAATCCACACTGAATAAAGTGGAAGTCCCTTCGGCCGCTGCCGGAGTGAGGATGGGAGAATCCACCAACAAAAAGCTGCGATCGTCCATGAAGTCACGCATCGCTTTGATGATTGTGGCTCGGATGCGCAAGATAGCGTGTTGACGTGAGGAACGCAGCCAGAGATGACGATTCTCCATCAGGAAAGCCACGCCGTGCTCCTTGAGCGAGATCGGGTATTCCTCGGCAATCTGCCCTACTTGGATGTCGCAGAGGTCAAGCTCCACGCCACCCGGTGCCCGGGCATCTTCCCTAACCCTTCCGCGAACGATCAAAGACGACTCCTGGGTAAGTTTCTTAGCCGACAAGAAGGCATCCGGTGGGAGTTCTTTTTTGGAAGCAATGCACTGAACGATTCCGGTGCCATCCCGGATTAATAGGAATAGGATCGCTCCTGAAGAGCGGATGTTATACACCCAGCCATCAATCTCAACCTCTAGTCCGAGATTTTGCTTTAATGATTCCACAGCTACGCGTGCGATGGTTATCGTCCTCCTTTGTTACGGGGTCGGGATGTTAAGCGGTTGTTCCAGCAAGAGCTGAATATCGGCTGGGGGACTGTTTGTTGGCGGCAGCATTGATTCCACTACGGGGACCACGGTGGTTGTTTCGGGCCGGGAAGTAACCGTGATTGTTGTTTCGGGCCAGGAAGTGACCGTGGCTGTAGGTTTTTCCGGATGCAACGTGCAAACGACCGTAGGTTGCATTCCGGGCAGATAATGCTCCCAATAAATCTTGTCCTGGGGACAATTGGGTGATGCGAGATTGCCCGATAAAGAACAAATCTTTACCTCCACCATCTCTTCCGATGGAGCGGGGAAAGATTCATTGGGTACTGTTTTCTGCGCTCGATCCATGAAGAAACCCCAGAAACTCGCCGGCAAATACATGCCGATATTATAGCGAGTGCTGAAGTCCACGGAAGCGGAATCGCAACCGGTCCACACAATCGTGGCCAGGGCTGGTGTGTAGCCGCAAAACCAGGCGTCTTTAAAAAGGTCGGTGGTACCGGTCTTGCCTGCCGCAATCAGGCCTTCGCGATAGGCTTTTGTCTGCCGGATCACGGAGGTAAAATAGTCGGTGACCTGAAAGACAGTATTCTCCGAGAGCACGCGCAGGGACTCCACCGGCCACTCTTTTATCACTTGGCCGTCCCAGGTTTCAATCCGGAGGATCGGACGGAGCTCCCGGCGGATTCCTCCCGCAGCCAATACGGCGTAGGCCTGCGCCATTTCCAGCGGTTGCACTTCATTCGACCCGATTGCCAATGAGGGCACCGGTAACAAGGGGGAACGGATCCCCATAGCGGCAGCGATTTCGATCACCCGTTCCAATCCGGTCTTCATCGCGACCTTCACCGCTGCGATATTGGAGGATTGAACCAAGGCTTGCCGCACAGTGAGTGGACCGTAGTACCGTTTCTCCGCTCCAGGATAATCGCGATATTCAGAAGGCGCCCATCCTTCGATTTCGATCGGTTCCGAAACCAGGATATCAGAGGGTTTTAGGCTGCCGGTTTCCAGTGCGGCACAATAATCGAAAATCTTGAAAGAGGATCCTGGCTGGCGAAGCGCCAGAGCCCTGTTGAATTGCGTCTTTTGATAATCTGACCCTCCGACCACGGCCAAGACCTCTCCCGTCTTGGGATCGAGAGAAACTAAGGCGACTTGCGGCTGGGGAATTCCCCGCTCGTCGACCAATTCCTTGGGCCAGACCTCTTCATTCTGCCAATATGAGATTCCTTCCTGCACTGCTGCTTCCGCTTGTGTCTGCAGGTTGAAGTCCAAAGACGTGTAGACACGCAATCCTCCTTGGGTAACGAGGGTCGGGTCCAATTCCGTTTCCAATTGTGCACGGATCCAGTCCACAAAATAGGGTGCTTTCCAAGCTATCAGACTGGAGTCACGGTATTCCAACGGAGTCTGGAGCGCTTCTTCCAGGGTGGATTGATCGATCAAGCCCAGGCGTTGCATGCGCTGCAAAACCTCTGCTTGGCGGGACTTGGCCGCCTGCGGATCCTGATAGGGTGACAGGGCGGATGGCGCCACAATCAGTCCGGCCAGGAGCGCGCATTCCGGCAACGTGAGCTCGTTGACATGTTTGCCGAAATAGGTGCGGGCGGCAGCTTCCATTCCATAAGCCCCCTCACCCAGAAAAACTTGATTGAGATACATCTCCAGCAGGCGTTCTTTGGAATACGTAGCATCCAGTCGTATGGCCAGCAACGCTTCGGTTGCTTTCCGTTTCAAGGAAGTCTCGGTAGAAAGATAAAGGGCACGAGCTAACTGCTGGGGAATCGTGGAAGCGCCTTCCAGGATTTCCCCCGAGCGAAAATTGGCCCAAAATGCGCGGCTGATTCCCTCCAGGTCGACTCCGTAATGGGTCCAGAAATTCTTGTCTTCGGTGGCGATCACGGCCGAAATGAGATTTGTTGGCAATAACGAATAGGGCACATAGTAGCGAAGCTCATCTTTGTACCACTGCGCCAACAACTGCCCATTGCGGTCATAGATTTCTGTTGCCAAGGCCGGGACGGTTAAACAAAGATCGGGAGGCAAAGGGCGAGAAAAATGAGAAAGATAGAACGTGCGTGTGGAATTCTACTGCATCCGATCTCCTTGCCCGGCCGCTACGGCATTGGAGATCTAGGCGCGAGCGCAGCCCATTGGCTGGATTTCCTGGAGCAAGCAGGGCAATCGTTTTGGCAGGTGTTGCCCCTTGGTCCAACAGGACAGGGAAATTCACCCTATGCTTCCCCTTCCACCTTTGCCGGGAACTCATTGCTGGTTGACTTGGATGCTTTGGTCGAAGAAGGGGATCTGCTACCAGAGGATCTAGTTGACGAATTGCCATCGTTTCCGCCAGACCGAGTGGACTATGCCCAAGTGATTCCCTTCAAACTTGGTCTGTTGCAGCGTGCCGCCGCTCGTTTCGCCAGTCAGGCCGGGATCGAACGAAAGCAGGAGTTGGTCGCTTTCCAAACGAATCATTCCTGGTGGCTGGATGATTTTGCTTTCTTCGCTGCACTGAAAGAGCGGTTTGCCGGTCTTTCATGGGACAAATGGCCGGTCGGTCTTGCGATGCGGGAGCCAAAGGAGCTTGCGGTAGAGAGAGAGCGTCTGGCTGAACCGATCTCGATCCAAGTCTACATCCAGTTTCAATTCTACCGGCAATGGAAGTCACTGATAGAACGCACCCACCTTCACGGCATCTATTTGATTGGAGATATTCCCATCTTTCCCGCGTATGACAGTGTTGAGGTCTGGCTGCAACCGGAACTCTATTTGCTTGATGAGGCAAGGCAACCATTGGCGGTGGCGGGCGTACCGCCCGACTTTTTCAGTCCTACTGGGCAGCGCTGGGGAAATCCACTTTACCGTTGGGAACGGATGGCCCAAAACGGCTTCGATTGGTGGATTCGCCGGATCCGGCATCTTCTTGGCTTGGTGGATCTAATCCGCTTGGATCATTTCCGCGGATTTGAAGCCTACTGGCAAGTGCCTGCCGCAGAACCAACCGCAGAGCATGGAAGTTGGGAGAAGGGCCCGGGAGAACTCCTCTTTAAAGCATTGCAGGAATCCTTGGGCGAGTTGCCTTTCATCGCGGAAGATCTCGGTGTGATCACGCCGGAGGTGGAGAAGCTACGGAAGTCTTTTGGAATGCCCGGGATGAAGGTCTTGCAATTTGCATTTGATAGCGACGGACAGAATCTTCATCTACCGCACAATTATGAACGGGAAACGGTCGTCTACACCGGCACACACGACAACAACACCACCCAAGGCTGGCTAGCCGGACTGCCTCCGGTGGAGCGGAAACGGGTATTGGAGTACCTAGGGACGGACGGGGAAGATGTCCATTGGGATTTCATCCGGCTGGCGTATCATTCCGTGGAAGATTTGTCTATTGTCCGGATGCAAGATGTTCTTGGGTTGTCCAGCCAGGGGTGCATGAATCGTCCGGGCAGTGACGATGGCAACTGGGAATGGCGGATGAGTTCGGGAGTGCTCACCAAAGACCTGTCATTGTGCTTAAAGCAG
>JAPLHX010000187.1 GCA_026389415.1 Coprothermobacterota bacterium
GGAAGAATCGCCAAGTCAGTTAAAAATGCGCGCAGACCGCTTGAATTCCCATTCGCCTAATCTGATGGTTAGTTTTGAAGGAAATGTTGACCGGATCTTGAATTGGATTGAGGCGGATTCACCTGCGCTGCTGATCGTGGATTCAATCCAGACAGCTTTTCTATCCGATCTCCCAGCTGCCGCCGGCAGTATCGTGCAGGTGCGGGAATGCGCCTCCCGCCTGTTTGCTTGCATCAAAGAAAAAAATATCCCCTTGGTTCTCACTGGCCAAGTCACCAAAGAAGGTAGCAGTGCCGGACCAAAACTACTGGAACACCTGGTGGATGTTGTGCTCTATTTTGAAGGGGAACGAGCCACCTCCACAAGACTGCTTCGTGCGCAAAAGAACCGATTTGGCGATACTACTGAAATCGGCCTGTTTAGGATGACCGCTACCGGACTAGTGGAAGTGAAAGAAGCTGAGCACCTGTTCCTTGAGCCGTCCCAGGGTGCGGGAATTCTAACCTGTGCCCTTGAAGGAGCGCGAGTGATACCGGTGGAAGTTCAAGCGTTGGTTGCTCAAAGCTACCTATCCATACCCCGTCGGGTGACCAATGGCTATGACTACAACCGGTTCTTGATGATATTGGCCGTTTACACGAAAACGATCTCTTCTCTGGCACAGGAAGACGTTTATTTAAATGTGCTCGGAGGATTCCGCCTTGACGATCCTGCGTCGGACCTAGCAGTAGCACTGGCCGTGGGCAAAAATCAGAGAGAGTTGAGTATTCCCCCTGTAGTTGCTTTGGGTGAATTGGGATTAGGTGGAGAGCTGCGACCGGTTCCCGCCCTGGAAAAGCGAATGCAGACCGCGATTCGATTAGGATTCCGGAATTTCATTATACCCGTGGCGAAAGCAGTAGAAGGAGAGGGGGTGAATGTCAAGCCGGCACGAACGTTGAAAGATGCCTGGCAAGCTTTGAAAGACTTACTGAAAGGATAACCCCGTGAAACGATTCATTCGAGTTTTTTTATTTATTATTCTGGCACTGGTCGGGGTGTTTTCCGGATGGCAATTAGGGCAGTTTCTATCTACAAATTTCTCGATACCGCTCAATCCCAATCTGGTGAACGGACTGACTGCAGGTGTTTGTGGTGCAATCGGAATCGCTCTGGCTCCCATCCTGGCGCAAACCATGTTCTTGTTAGGATCATGGTTGGTTCGAGCTGTTCACCAAATGAGCCTCGGAGATGTAATCCTCGGGTTCACCGGACTCATCCTCGGATTGCTCGTAGCCTACCTGATTAATCTTGCAGCGGATATCGAACGCATCCCCATTGTAGGGGTATATCTACCAGCGGTACTGGCAGTCCTATCTGCATATATCGGACTGACATTGTTCCTCTCAAGGCGGGAAGAGTTTTCCAACATCTTGGCTGGTGGAGGAATCTTCTCCCGCAGCCGTGAGCGGAGCAAACGGACGGACCATCGTTTTTTATTGGATACAAATGTGATCATCGACGGGAGAATCGCGGATGTTTTGAAATCAGGCATCCTCGATGGCACGGTGATCATTCCTAGCTTTGTTCTTGCTGAGCTCCAGTATGTGGCCGATTCCACTGATGCGATCCGGCGAGCTCGAGGCAGACGCGGGCTTGAAGTCCTGAACCGCATCCAAAAAGAATCGCCGGTGAAGATCAACATCCTGGAAGCAAAGAGCAGTGGTGATCCGGTCGATCAACGCTTGTTAAAGCTGGGAAAATCCCTTGGCGCTAGTCTGATCACGAATGATTTCAACCTGGCACAAATTGCCAGGCTACAGGGTTTGCCGATCATCAATCTAAACGATTTGGCCAATGCCCTAAAACCTGTGGTTCTGCCCGGCGAAGAAATCACGATTACAGTGATCAAGGAAGGCAAGGAATCGGACCAGGGCGTGGGATACCTGGATGACGGCACAATGGTTGTAATTGAGAACGGTAAACAGCTGATTGGGGAAACCGTGAGCGCAATGGTGACCAGTATCTTGCAAACCTCTGCCGGTAGAATGATCTTTGGTCGAAAGAATGAACATTCCTAGCAGGATGACCCGCCCCAAGGGGATGCTATGAAGACCGCTGCCATCCTCGTGGGTGCGGGTGTCTCCCAAAGATTTGGAGAAGACAAGATCTTCCGTTCCTTGGGAGGTGCCCCTCTGTTGCGATGGACGATGGAGCCCTTTCTGCTTTCAAAGAGCATTTCAACCATCATTTTGGTTTTGCATGCCGACCGTCTGCTTCTAGCAGAGCCCTTCCGAAACATGCCAAAGGTGCAAGCTATCGTTGCCGGCGGGACCAAACGTCAAGATTCCGTACGAGCCGGCCTTTCGGCTTTAGACGACGAAGTCCACGTCTTGGTCCACGATGTTGCGCGCCCTTGCCTGACGATGGACTTGGTGGAGCGATTGGTAGACTGCCTGATACATTTTCCGGCTGTAATCCCGGTGTGGCCCGTGAAGGAAACTGTCAAAAGCATAGAGGGGAATGGACGAGTACAAAAGACGCTCCCGCGTAATAATCTTTATTGGGCTCAAACGCCACAAGCTTTTCAACGAGTTCTTCTGGAGGAAGCTCACAAGAACGCGGTGGGCGGGAAAGAGAATGCTCTCGATGACGCCAGTCTGGTCGAGAAACTGGGGGTGGAAGTGCATGCCATTCCCGGGGATGAAGCCAATATTAAAGTGACCACTCCTCTGGATTGGATCTTGGCGACCAAGATTCTGGAAGGAAAGGAGCTTTCATGAGGATTGGGCTGGGAATTGATGTTCATCCCTATGCCACGGAAAGACCCCTCATTCTTTGCGGCATTACTCTGTCAAACCATGGCGGTCTCGGTGGTCACTCCGATGGTGATGTTTGCTTGCACGCTTTAATGGATGCCATATTGGGAGCAGTGGGAGAGGAGGATATTGGTGTCCTATTTCCAGCAACCGAAGAGCGGAAAGGATCATCCAGCCTTGTCATGCTGGAGCAAGTTGCCGAGATGGTCGCCAAAACTGGATTGACGCTGCTTACTGCGGACATTGCGCTTGTCATGGAAACACCAAAAATCGCTCCGTATCGCGTACAGATGCGAACCAAGCTGCAATCCTATTTCCCTTTGGCAGCTCTGCACATCAAAGCCACCACATGCGAAGGATTGGGCTTCATCGGACGCGGGGAAGGGGTTGCAGCATTGGCAGTAGCGTTGGTGGGTCCACCATGAGTTTCGTGATCGGAACGAATTCTGTCCTGGAAGCCCTGCGAGCACATGTTCGGGTGCGCCGCATCGTTTTGATGGACGGCGGGCATCCTGTAGAGGAAATCCTTGCGGAATCAAATATCCAACAAATCCCGATCGAACGAATATCGGCCGGCGAATTTCGGCGTCGCCATGGTACGAAAGCGCAAGGGGTTGCCGCCTTATTAGATGCAAAACCAACACTGGACCCAGGGACCCTATTGGCTACGCTGGAGCCTCTCCCGGCAAATATAGTGCTGCTCCTTGATCAAATCCAGGATCCTCAAAATTTGGGTGCGCTGTTTCGAACAGCAGAAGCAGCCGGTATCTGGGGTGTAATTCTTTCACGGCACAAAACTGCACCATTGTCCGCAGCCGTTTTTAAAACATCAGCCGGCGCTCTTTCTCACCTGCGAGTTTGCATCGCACCGAGCTTGGGTTATGTGATCAATCAATTGAAGAAAATGGGTTTTTGGATCGTGGGAACTGACGCGCAAGGGGGGCAGGATCTGTACGCCGGCAACCTGACTTTCCCCCTGGCTTTGATTGTGGGAAGTGAAGGCTGGGGCGTGCGCCCTCTTCTGTTGGACCAATGCGACTTCCTTATCAAAATTCCGATGATGGGGAAAGTGTCTTCCCTGAATGTATCTGTCGCCACTGGTATCGCACTTTTTGAGATCCGCCGCCAGCAAAAACAAGCGGGTTTGTTAAATGTTGCATGATTTCTACGAGACAAGGGAGTAGAATCGCAAAGATTAATATTCTAACCGTTTAAAGGGGAAAAGATGAGTAAAGAGATTGTAATGATCGATGGCAATGAGGCAGCAGCTTACAGTGCTTACCATACCAGCGAAGTGATTGCGATTTACCCGATTACTCCCTCCTCCTTAATGGGCGAGTATGCGGACCAGTGGGCGGCAGAAGGACGGCAGAATATCTGGGGTAGCGTGCCGACCGTCGTGGAAATGCAAAGCGAAGGTGGTGCGGCCGGTGCCCTGCATGGCTCCATTCAAGCCGGCGCCTTGAGTTGTACGTTCACTGCCTCTCAGGGATTGCTTTTGATGATTCCGAACATGTACAAGATTGCCGGGGAGTTAACCCCCACTGTGATCCATGTAGCGGCTCGTGCCGTGGCTACCCACGCCCTTTCCATTTTCGGTGACCATTCCGATGTGATGGGCACACGCGAAACAGGTTTTGCCCTTCTCGCATCCAACTCACCCCAGGAAGCAATGGACATGGCGTTGATCGCACAAGAAGCCAGTTTGGAATCCCGCGTACCCTTCCTCCATTTTTTCGATGGATTTCGCACATCCCACGAATTAGCCCGGGCTGAAGAGATTTCCTTAATACAGATGCAGGCGATGATCGACCAAGCGCGGGTGAAAGAATTTCGGCTGCGCGCTCTTTCCCCAGAAACTCCCAGAATCCGCGGCACTGCGCAAAACCCGGATGTTTTTTTCCAGGCGAGAGAAGCATGCAATCCCTTTTATGCGGCATGCCCGGCCATAACCGCTTCAGTAATGGAGAAATTATTCCGGATAACAGGTCGCCAGTATCATTTATTTGACTATGTGGGTACCATCGATGCCGAGCGGGTGATTGTGATGATGGGTTCCGGTGCAGAAACGGCGGAAGAAACCGTTAAGTACCTGACGGATCGGGGAGAGAAAGTTGGGTTGCTCAAAGTGAGGCTATTCCGACCTTTCTCTGTCCCAGATTTTATTCAAGCGCTACCAGCTTCCATCCAAAAAATCGCTGTCCTGGATCGCACCAAAGAACCTGGAGCCATCGGTGAACCCTTATATCTGGATGTAGTTACGGCTATTCATGAGGCCAAAGAGAGCGGGAAGGCATCTTTTGGGCCATTAAGAATCGTAGGCGGAAGGTACGGCCTGTCGTCAAAGGAGTTCACACCAGCAATGGTCAAGGCGATCTATGACGAATTGGCCAAACCGGAACCTCAGAACCATTTTACAATTGGCATTCAAGAGGACGTGACGAACTCCAGCCTGAGCTTCGATCCTTCCTTTTCAACAGAAGATCCCCGCACATTGCGTTGCCTCTTCTACGGTCTGGGGTCGGATGGCACCGTCAGTGCCAATCACAACTCGATTCGGATCATCGGCTTGGAAACCGACAATTTTGCCCGGGGGTACTTTGTTTATGATTCCAAGAAAGCCGGTGCTGTCACGGTTTCCCACCTCCGCTTCGGACCGGAACCAATCCTTTCCACCTATTTGATCAACCGTGCCAATTTCATTGCCTGTCACCAGTTTTATTTTCTGGAACAACAGGACATGTTGAAAGCAGCGGAAGTGGGGGCCACATTCCTGTTGAATAGTCCATATCCGGCGAGCGAGGTCTGGAGCCATCTTCCCCGGCGCGTGCAGCAGCAGATGATTGAAAAGAAAATCAAGTTCTTTGTGATCGATGGTTATCAGGTGGCTAAGGACACCGGCATGGGAAACCGGATCAATACCATCATGCAGACCTGCTTTTTTGCCATTTCTGGTATTCTGCCGAAGGGTAAAGCGATCGAGAAGATCAAGGAATCCATTCAAAAGACATACGGCCGGCGCGGCGAAACTATAGTGGCCAAGAACTTTTTGGCAGTGGACCATACTCTTTCTCACTTGCAGGAAGTACAGGTTCCTGAAACTGTAAGCTCCACGTTTGACATGCGAAGGCCAGTACCGGTGGAAGCGCCGGAATTCGTGCAAAACGTTACTGCAAAGATTATTGCTGGGTTGGGTAATGACATTCCAACCAGCCTGTTGCCAAATGATGGGACATTTCCTTCTGCCACTTCCCAGTGGGAACGCCGGAATATCGCTTTGGAAATTCCCGTATGGGATCCATCGATTTGCATCCAGTGTGGTAAATGCTCCATCGTATGTCCACATGCAACCATCCGCGGAAAAGTCTACGATCCGAAGTTGTTGGAGAAAGCGCCGCCTACATTTAAGTCCACCAAGGCTTTGTGGAAGGAATTTCCCGATACGGTTTTCAGCCTGCAGGTGGCGCCGGAAGATTGCACGGGTTGCGGATTGTGCGTATCAAACTGCCCCGCCAAGAATAAGCAGGAAAGCGGAAAGAAAGCAATCAATATGGCCTCACAGCTGCCTTTGCGCGATCAGGAAAAAAGCAACTGGGCGTTTTTTCTGAGCCTAAATGAAGTTGACCGCAGCAAGCTGAAACTCAATCTGGTCAAGGATGTGATGTTGCTCAGGCCACTCTTTGAATTCTCCGGAGCCTGTTCCGGTTGCGGAGAAACGCCGTATGTGATCCTTTTAAGCCGGCTTTTTGGCGACCGGGCAATGATTGGCAATGCCACCGGCTGTTCATCGATTTACGGCGGTAATTTGCCAACCACACCCTGGTCACAGAATCGGGAAGGAAGAGGACCGGCCTGGTCTAATTCTTTGTTTGAAGACAATGCCGAATTTGGGTTTGGTATGAGACTGGCATTGGATCAGCAAAATGCATTTGCTAAAGACCTGGTGAGAAAACTCTCAACGGAGATTGGAAAGGAACTCAGCGAAAACCTACTGACTGCCGAGCAATCTAGCGAAGCGGGTATTCAACAACAACGGGAACGAGTGGCTGCTTTGAAGCAAAGGATTGTGGGCATAGATCGCCCCGAAGTGGAACAGCTGATGCCTATTGCAAATACTCTAGTCAAGAAAAGCGTATGGATTGTCGGCGGTGACGGATGGGCGTACGATATCGGCTATGGCGGATTGGATCATGTCATTGCATCCAATCGCAATGTAAATGTGTTGGTTTTAGATACAGAAGTTTACTCCAACACCGGGGGACAGATGTCTAAAGCCACCCCTCGCGGAGCGATTGCCAGGTTTGCAGCCAACGGAAAGGATACCCGCAAGAAAGACCTGGCAATGATGATGATGGCTTACGGGACCGCCTATGTCGCTCGCGTATCGATGGGGGCCGATGATGGTCAGACGATCCGTGCTTTTCTGGAGGCTGAAGCCTACGAAGGACCCTCCATCATCATTGCGTATTGCCATTGCATTAGTCAGGGCTTGGATCTAGTACACGGTCTCGACCAGCAGAAAAAGGCAGTGCAGTCAGGATATAAACCGGTCCAAAGAAGGATTGAACCCGTTGCTCATCGACTCTAAGCCACCCACTTTGTCCCTGGCAGACTATATCTACAACGAAACACGATACTCGATGCTTAAAGCAGGGAATCCGGAACGTGCAGCGGAACTGCTTCATCTGGCTGAGGGGGACGTGTCGTTCCGATGGCGCTTGTACCAACATCTGGCAGCGATGGATCCTAATAAGGAATAAAAGGGGACGCATGGATCTCACAACAAAATACTTGGGATTTCTGCTAAACAGCCCTTTGGTTGCGGCAGCATCGCCTCTGACTGCGAGCGTAGACAGTTCTAAGTTGCTGGAGGATGCAGGCGCAGGAGCTGTGGTGCTTCCATCGCTATTTGAAGAGCAATTGATTTCCGACAGTATCGAGATCGACGAACGGCTGAACCAAGGGACTTACGCCTATCCGGAGTCGCTCACATACCTGCCCGAAATCCCTTTTGCGTCAGATGAAGCCGAGCAATACCTGGACTTGGTGAGAAAATCCAAGGAAGCTCTATCCATCCCGGTCATCGCTTCCCTCAACGGTTATACGGATGGAGGCTGGCTGCGCTACGCAAAAGAAATCGAACAAGCCGGAGCGGATGCACTGGAGCTGAATGTCTACTATTTGGCCACAGATCCGGATGAACGTTGCGAATCGGTAGAAAAGCGCTATCTGGATCTGATCGGTACCGTTAAGGCAGCGGTGCAGATTCCATTGGCGGTTAAAGTTGGCCCTTATTTTAGTGCTTTCGCTCATACTGCTCAGCAAATGAAGAGCGCAGGAGCGGACGCATTCGTTTTGTTCAACCGCTTCTACCAGCCGGATTTGGATGTCGAGACGTTGAATGTGACGCCAAATCTGGTTCTTTCTACATCCGAGGACTTGCGCCTTCGCCTTCACTGGGTGGGGATTCTATTCGGTAAGCTGCAGGTAGATTTGGCCATTTCAGGCGGGGTACATACTCATATTGATGTTTTAAAGTCTCTGATGGCCGGTGCCAGTGTCACCCAATTCGCTTCTGCTCTCTTGCAGAAAGGGATTCCATTGCTGACCAAGATTCTTGAAGAACTCACTGATTGGATGGAAGCTCATGAGTATCATAGCATCGAACAAATGCGGGGAAGTCTCAGCCAGAATCGCGTCTTCGATCCAACCCATTTTGAACGGGTAAACTATACAAGAATGATCTCGGCGTACCGCCGGTAGCATTTTACCCTACGTAAACGATAGGAAAAAGGCCGGATACCCGGCCTTTTTCCTATCGTTCCGGTATAAGGAGATGAAGTAATCAGCAAAATGTGGTAAAATATGCTTGCTGGATTTTAAAAAAACGGAGCAGTAAGAGCGGAGAGAAGTGAAAAAGAGCGGTAAGAGCGGAGAGAAGTGAAAAGCGAGCGGAAATGTAGTTGGGTTAAACGAATTTGGGTTGGTTCCATTCTTGCAATCTTCATCTTCAGTTTCCTAATTACCTTCAATTCTGCAATTTTCACTGTCCTCGGACAGATGGCCGGTTTTACCGACCTGGCAACTGCATGGGCAAACAAGGACATTTCTGATCTCCTCTCCGCAAACATCTTGAGCGGTTACCCCGATGGCTCATTCCGACCGGAAGCACCTATTACTCGAGCAGAATTTGCCAAAATGGTCGTCGTCGCATTTTCCTCCCCTTCCGAAACGGTTCCATCCTTTGCAGATGTATGTGTGGATTATTGGGCTTCTTCCTACATTTCTCGCGCGCAAGCCCAGGGTTGGATCAGTGGGTTTCCCGATGGTTCTTTCAGACCTCAAGATTCCCTTACCCGTGCCCAGGCCATTTCCGTATTAGTGCGTATTGCCAAATGGCAGCCGGAATCTTGGAAACATCCAGTGGCTGCCTCTTGCTGGGCTTCTGACGAAGTGGCAGCTGCATGGGTTCATTCTGTAGTGCAAGCATCCGACCCTTACATCGACCTGCAACGTCCTTTTGCCGATCAAATCGCTTCTCGGCAGGAGGTGGCAGCCTTCCTGAATCGAACCGTATCTTTTTTAAAAACCACTCCATTCCTTACCCAGCCCATGAAAGCTCCGCCCGCCCAAACCGAAGTCTTGCCGGATCAAAAAGAGCAGCAACTTCTAACCTTATTGAATAGAGAACGGCAAGCCAACCAGCTTCCAGCGATACTGCTAGACCACCAGCTTATGGAATTCGCGCAATCTTATGCGGAGGAAATGGGTACAACCTCTTTCTTTTCACACGACTCCCCCGTTTCCGGCAGCTTCCAGCACCGAGTTTGTACTCTTTTTGATCAAGGTTTCACTCTTGTTGGCGAAAACCTGGGAAAGGCAATGGATTCCGGCAGCAAATACACCGTGGAACAGATCGTTGAAAACCTGCACAAGGACTTGATGGGTTCTTCCAGCCATCGTGCGAATATCCTCGGCAATTGGACTCTTGCGGGATTGGGTTTTTACCAAGACGGTAGCCTCTTTCTGATCGTAGAAGTCTTTGGAAATAGATAGGTAAAAGAAAAGGAGCATACAAATGCAATATTGGTTAATCCGTAAACAAGCAGCCCCTGTCTGGAAAGAGATCGTAGGCACTCTATCCGGTTCAAGACCCATACCCAGGGATTACCAACCCATCGATGTCAAAGGCCCCTATGCAAATCCACGAGATGCAACAACGGCCATGATCGAATCGAACCTGCGCCTCCTGACCGCTACGGTCAAAGTGGAGCAGCGTTAGAAGCGGTGCTCCAAATCCGATATTAATCAACAAGCGCCGGATCTCGGCGCCAAGGAGCATGTTTTTCATTGACGAATGATCATCTGAAGCAAGATCCAATGAAAAGAAAAAGAAGGAAACAATGGTGGAGCAAAGCCTACGGGAAGGAATGATGTTCGAACTCGAAACAACAGTAGATCCATCCAACATCGTCGGACCAGAATTACCTGTTTTTTCCACTCCATCGATGATTCGCCTGATGGAGCACGCTGCTCTCAAAGGGGTTGAGCCTTATCTACCGGAAGGGATGATCACAGTAGGAACAAGATTGGATATCAAACACCTAGCAGCTTCTCCGCTGGGGGTCCTTGTGCGAGCTCGGGCATACCTGCTGAAGATCGATAGAAACCACCTGCTGTTCAAGGTCGAGGCCTTTGACTCCACCGAACAAATTGGTGAAGGGTCACACGAACGGTCTGTGGTTGAGCGAGCCGCGTTTTTGGCAAAATGCGAGGCCAAGCGGATCAAATAGCCCTACTTCACCGAGCAAATTTCGGGTCGGAGGGAAATGGAAAAAAACCTCCACGAGGTACAGGTGCAGATCCATGGTCGATCGACTCGACTGAAAAGCAATCACAAGGATGACTGCGCAATCAAGATTCTTCCTGGATTCCTGGATTCCAAGCATTCGATCTTTCACCCTGGTGCGCCAGGGCAAGCCTGGCTGATCTTGTGAACTGAAAGGAGTTCACCATGTGAGTTGCTCGTAGCACGTGTAGTGAGCCAAGCGCAGGGCAGAGCAATCTGACGGGCGTTGTCCTTGGTGAACAAAGGCGCAAGCCGCAGCGATCCG
>JAPLHX010000110.1 GCA_026389415.1 Coprothermobacterota bacterium
TGAAATTGTTTCTCTCGGAAGAGTCCCAGCCACCGACCTTGGATGAAGAAGGGAATATCTATCTGATATCGGGGACCACCCATGAGCTGCTTTCGCTTTCCTGGCAAGGGGATCTCCGCTGGAAGACTGCCTTAAAATATCCTCTTGGCGAAGCCACATCTCCCATGATCGGACCTGATGGAACCGTGTACTGCTTACCCAACTTCGTAAAGAGAGACGATGCAAAAATTGAGGTCTTTAGCTCGGAAGGATCTCGAGTTTGGGACCGGGAAGAAATAGACGGCAATGCAATCAAGGCTCGTTCCTTTGCGCTTGGGAGTGACGGATTGCTGCGGGTAATTGGATCGGAGCGGATTTTCGTCTTTCGGCCGGATGGGCAAGTCGTTCTCTCCCAGAGCGTGGAAAAAGAAGCTCGTTCACCAATTGTGATGGCCCAGCAGACCGCATATTGGGTTGGTGCTGCCCCGGAAGACAGTTCCTATACGCTCTATCAAATGAACAAGGACGGGGTGATCCGCTCACTTGGTTCTTTCGGCCAAATCGATGATCAGTCACTTACTTACGGTTGGCTTGCTTTGGCACTGGACGGTACCCTCTATGCCACGAATGGAGAGCACCTGCAGGCTTGGGCATCCATGGGCGACTCTTCTTAGAGAATACGACTCCTCATTCTGTTGGAGTGCCCGCAGGAACCAGGTCATTTCCGGCAGCAGATTGCCGTAGTCCATGCACCCTTTGAATTACTTACCCAAACCTCTCCCCTGATCTCTCGGTTTCCCTGACAACCTCTTGCCAACGAGCCCGCGCTACAGTAGAGGGGAGCTCGGCTCCCTGATCCGGCAGAAGTTTTTCGTCGAACGGTCGGACATCGCCTTTCCGCCTGGGGGCTTCCGGTGGGCTGATTCCTGGATGCACGAGCGACGGTCACCCTGCCCGCAGAGACAATCCTGTTTTCCTGTTGAAACTGGTGGCCCAGCCACAAGTAATCGATCTAACTGCATAACGGGACGATCAGCCGAATCCGGAAGGAATGCTAGATACTGTGTTTCCTGTCAATACCCATTCACCTCTCCACTTCCCTCATACACCATAGCCCGGAACGGTTCCCCGCTCCGGTAGACGGCATGAGCCACCAGCAACAGCTTGCGCGCCGCTGCGATCAAGGCTTGCTTCTTGTGTTTGCCCCGCAAGACCAGTCGTCGATAGAAAGCACCCAGGAAGTGAGGTTCTCCCCGGGTGACGGAGAGCGCCGCCAGGTACAGCAATCGTCGCACCATGGCATGCCCGTTCTTGCTGATCCGCTTGGGTGGATGGAGTGAGGTGCCGGATTGCTTCTCCCGTGGATCCAGACCGACCAATGCCGTCAGCTCCTGCCGGTTGGCATCGGGATAGGTCTCTTCCAACTGCAACAAGCAGAGAGCGGTGATCGGCCCGATGCCGGGGATCGTCTGCAGTCGGCGAAAGGCCGTGCCCAGCTCCGGCTGTTGCTCCACCCAGTCGATCGTCGTTCGCAACAATGTCTCTTCCCGCTGTCGTTGGTGTTGCACTTCTTCCGCCAGCTCTTCCAACAACAGCGGCGGTGTGTTGCCTTCCTGGCGGGCCGCTTCCAGGTGATTGGAGAAGCGGACCCGGCTGCTTTGGGCCAGTTGGTAAGCGCTCAGGCTGTGGCGCAGGGTCTCGGCCCGCGGATTGAGCAACGGTACCTGGAAGTCCGTCTCTTGCAGCAGAAGGTGATAGGCGTAGAGGGTGCGGGCGTCGATCGGGTCGTTCTTCGACCGTCGGCCCAGGGCGATGTGGAAGTGGTGGCTGCGCTTGGGGTTGAGGATGTGAACGCGGATCTTCTCCTGGGCACAAAAGGCCTTCAGCTTGTGGGAGTAGGGTCCGGTGGGCTCAAAGAGCATCACCAGGGAATCGAAGCCGTGGGTGAATCGCTTCTGTAACCAGGCCTGGAATCTCTCCAGCCCGGTCGTGTTGGGAAAGACCCACTCCTTGTTTCCGTCAAAGAGCACCAGCTTTTGCTTGCTGACGTCAATCCCGATACAATCCATCTTGAGAAACCTCCTCAGTGTCAGAGTCTGGGGAGAGTTTGCCGGGCTGCCCTTCCCGAGCTTGTTCTCGTAGAACCCAGGCTGAAACGGGACTGCTGTTTCGCCGCTGATACTGTTCAAGCTTGGAGGAAGGGCGGTCCATCTAGCAATCAATCTGGTCGAATTCGACCGATGCAAAAGTAAACCGACCTGCCCGTTTTCCTCTCTTCCAGCCGATGTCCTCATTCTAATGTCCTCATTCTAATAACTCATCCCTTTCTGGGGCATGAAGTAGATACCCATCGGGGATAATGTACGAGGATGCTCATCAGGGATAACGTACGAAAAGTAAAGACCTGACCCCGGAAGGAATGCTAAAAGTAAAGACCTGACCTGACCCCAAGATTTTCTTTTTTTGTCATCCTGAAGCGTGCCATTTTTTGTCATCCTGAAGCGTGCAGCGCTGAAGGATCTGGCCGTTAGGAAAATTCAGGGACGTCAGAAAAATTCGGGGACGTAGTTAAATTGTTGACTAGAGGTCAGTTGGGCAGGGCGAAGCCGGGGGGGACAGAAAGGGGATGGACTACTATTTTAGCGTCTCCCAGTGCCGTTTCCTGGTGACAGAAATGGGACAGGCTACTTTATTTATCACTCCCTTTTTGCCATGTTGAGCCCTTCGCTTCGCTCAAGGGTAAACTCTGCGACGAAGGAATCTTGCCTATGGCTTTTGACCCATGAAGTATCAAAGGCCAGACCCTTCGCAAAAACGGCTCAGGGTGACAATCATCCTCCTGTCATCCTGAAGCGTGCAGCGCCGAAGGATCTGGCCGTAAGCGTGACCCTGTCTCTCAGCGTCATTCAGTTGGATCCGGAAGGAATGCTAAATGTTAAGACCTGACCTCAAGTTTTTCTCTACAGCAGGAGTCGCTGGAACTGGTGACCCAGCCACAAGTAATCGCCGCCAAAGAGAGGTGATAGAATAGGGCATCCAACAAACACGCGGGGACACGACATGAACGAAGGCGAGGCAGGGGCTGAAGGGATCAACAACCGCACCATTCCGGCCATGATCAAGCGATCGGTGCAGCGCTACGGCGAGATGCCCGCCCTCTGCCGCAAGGTGGAGGAGGTTTGGCTGCCCATCTCTTACGCCGACCTGGACCGCGCCGCCACTTGCTTCGCCTTTGGGTTGATGAATCTGTTGGGTGTGCGCAAAGGAGACCACATCGCCCTGATCGCCGACAACCGGCCGGAGTGGATGATCGCCAGCCTTGGCATCCTCTACGCGACCGCGGTCGACGTCCCGCGCGGTTCCGATACTCCTGCCGAGATCCTACAGACCATCGTTCGTCATTCGGATGCTCGTATCGCCATCTTGGAGAATGTCGAGCAACTGGAGAAGCTCCGGCCATTGCTGGGGGAATTAGACCAGCTTATATTCATCGATCCACCGGCTTCCATCGAGAACCTACCTATCCCTTGGCATCGTTTCGCGGATTGTCTGGCCGAGGGCGAGCGTGATTTCGCACAAACCGAAGAACAAGTGGGGCAGCGTCTTGCTCAACTTCAGCCCGATGACCTAGCGACGATCATTTATACTTCCGGCACTGCCGGCAACCCGAAGGGCGTGATGATCGCTCACCGCCATTACATGCACAACATCGAGGCCGTGCCGGGATTGCTTGGTAATAATAGTACCGACAAATCTCTGGCGTTTCTGCCCATTTGGCACGCCTTCGAGCGGATGATCGAATATATTATCCTTTCCGTAGGCGCTTCCGTTTGTTACAGCAACCTGGCCGGTTTGCGGGAACACTTGGTGGAGGTTCACCCCACCGTGCTGGCCACCGTTCCCGATTTCTGGGTTTCCGTCTACAAGGTCTTCCTGCGAAAGGCCACGGCGGAATCGCCGTTGAAACGGGCCCTTGTAACCAGCTTGCTTGCGTCAGCGATTCGTTATCGCCGGGCATTCCGTCTCCTGCATGGGAACAAACCTCGATTCCGTCCGGAGGAAAGGCCGGGAACCTGGAGCATCATCCAAGCCCGGTTCAGTTGTTTTTGTCTGGCCCCGCTTTTTCGATTGACCGACCGATTGCTGTTCCGGCGTCTGTGGGAAAGCTTGGGCGGTCGGTTGAAAACCGTCAGTATCGGAGCAGGGCCGCTCCCCGCCAAAATTGATGAATTCCTCGATGCTGCGGGCATCAACGTGGTGGAGGGGTACGGTTTGACGGAGGTGATGGTGATCATCGCCTTCCGAGACGCCCA
>JAPLHX010000289.1 GCA_026389415.1 Coprothermobacterota bacterium
AGATGATCATGGAGGTGTTCAAATACCACAGGAAGTAACCGATCCCCATGACAATGGACAGCCATGCCATGCCACCGATGATGGAGGCATAGAAGGGGATCGAGGGAGCAGCAGCGGTGGCGTTGATCAGCGCGCCCAGCTGGTCCGCATGGTTATAGTAAACCCAGCTGTAGTTCATGATGAAATCTTTGCCGAAGCAGAAGCCGGCTACCCAGGCGTTGACGATGTAGAGTACGGCGACAGCTGCCGTTCCCAGCAACATGCCGCGCAAAAAGCTCTTCCGCGGCGTTTTCACCTCGCTGCCAACGAAGGATACCGCTTCCAAGGCGGAATATGCCCACAAGACAGCCAAAAGCATTCCCATCAATCCTGCTGCCGGTGACATCATGGCATCCGCGATGCCGTTGCTTGCAGCTAAGGCATTGACTCCCTGATAAGCGCCGGCGCCATATACTGCGTCAAATGAGGTCTGACCGTTTCCGACCAGGAACAGGACGATCGCCACCACCGTGATCGCAAGGGGCAGGTAGATCACCGTGCGGAACACCCATTTCAACTTGTCCAGGCCCCAGAGCTCCAGCAGCCAGACGACGACCGTCAAGCCCAGGGAGATCCAAAGCCGGATCCAAGGATCAGCCAGGCTTTCTCCGATTGAAATCAGCCCCGCATTTCTACTGATGGTGCCGGCGATTTGAAAACTGGAGGCGATCGGTATCAGCCCCAGGTAGTTGAGGAAGCCGACCGCCAGTGCGGAACCGCCTCCTATGACGTACGCCCAGGTGGGAATGATGCCGAATAAGGGATGCAATACGCGGGAGATGACCACGTACAAGGCGCCGCTCCGGGGGAACGAGGATGCAAAAATAGCCAAGACCAGAACGGGAAATAACCAGATGAGAAAACCTACCACGAACGCCAGGACGACGTCGCCGCCTGGGTACTGCCCCGGAATTTTGACGGAATAATAAGTCATTCCGGATGCTGCCGGCCCTGCCAGAGTGAATAAGAGAACATCCCACCAATTCAGTTCCCTCACTAACCCTGAGGCCTTTCGTGCGAAGACAACAGTTTCTTCGCCCATGCACTGACCTCCTTACGGTAAGATGAACTAATTATGAGAGCCGTTTTTCCGCAGAGTCAATCCTTTTGGCAAAAAAACAATTGGCGCGAGTGGAACTTAGGCGGGAAGGGAACGAGCCATCAGCAGATAGACCTGCAGCACGCTGAATGCAGCGACAATCCCAGGTGTTTGATAGACCACAGATCGCCCATCCTGCCTGATTGTGCCGGGAACCAACCCGGCCAGGTCGGCCCGAGCGGTGTCCGTAAACGTGACTTCCATCTCCACCGGAGTTTTCATGCAGAACAAGCAGGCCTGGTCGAGATGTTCCACCGCCCACTTTGCCTTCTGCCGGATCTCCTCGCGTACCAACACCGGGTGCCGGTGGCAGGCAGCGAAGCGGCTGACCCCCTGTTTGGTGGAAATCGTCACAATTCCGGGAAACAAGGCCTGAGCCTGCCGGATGGTTTCCTGATCCCCGCTGACCAATCCCACAGGAACCTGGAAGTGACCGCAGACAGCAGCATTCAGCGCCGCTTCGCTCATGGTCTGTCCGTTCCATTTCACCTGGAACAGGGAGCGGCTGGAATACGAATGATCACAGATTGCGGCAGGCGATCCCACGGCTGCATGGTAGCCGAGGAAGAACGCCAGGTCGTGCCCTTGTTCAACACCCTGCACCATGGACAGAGGCTTGAGGTTACCCTGGATCAAGGATGCACAAGGATTTAGTTTTTCAATCGGCAGGTTGCGCATACTGCCATGGGAGTCGTTGATCAGAATTTCTTTGGCACCACCAGCCATGGCGCCGTCGACGGCAGCGTTGACTTCCTTGCACAAGAGCTCCACGGCAGGAGGGTATTCGGGATGGGTCTCAGTGACCTGTTCCCAACTGGATACGCCCGCCACACCTTCCATGTCGGCAGAAATAAATACTTTCATCGTTTCCTCCTAACCAAAAAAAGTCATCCCCAGGGCGAAGAAGGCGAAAAGCCAACAGTAGATTGCAAACCAAACCAGACGGGTTTTCACAATCAAGCGGAGGAAGAAATGGATGCACAACACTCCGACCGCACAGGCCACAACGATTGCCACAAGAAGAGTGCTCAGCGGGAGTTGGGCCAGAGACAGCGTGGTAAACTCCAGCACGGTAGCTCCCAGGATGGCGGGAATGGAAAGCAAGAACGCGAAACGAGCTGCCTCTTCCCGGCGTAGGCCGATCAACAAACCGGTGGAGATTGTGGCTCCGGAGCGGGAAATGCCAGGCAGGAGTGCTACCGCCTGTGCCAGTCCGATCAGCAACGCTCCCACGGGCGAGAGCTCCCGGCTGGATTTACGGGGAAACGAGAAGACGTCCGCTATCGCTAAGTAGACACCCGTGATTAGCAGAAACACGATCGCGGGAATCACCGACTGAAAGGTGCTCTCAATCCAGCCTTTAAACAGCAAGCCGATCACGATGATCGGAATCGTGCCAAGCACGATCAGCCAAGAAAGGCGACCATAGACCCGTTCCTCCACCGTGCGTTTCCCTTTTGGCCGGAGCGAGAGCAGGAAACCCCGAAGAAGCTTAACGATGTCTTGTGCGAAATAAATCACGAGGGCAAGCAGTGTGCCAAGGTGAACGGCTAGATCAAAGGTTACAGACGGAGGCGCCCAACCCAAGAGGGATGGGACCAGCACCAGGTGTGCGGAAGAAGAGACCGGCAGAAACTCCGTCAGACCCTGGATGATTGCCAGGATGATGGCTTGAATGAGGCTCACGGCTCAGTGGCTTTCCGACTTCCGGCTTTTGTGGACTTGGGAGCGGAGCCGGCAGATGTTTTCGTCCGGGTGGGTCGGGCAGATACCTTCTTCTGGCTCGAGCCGTCTTCTTTTGGCTTGGGTCTGGCTTTTGGGGCCTTGGCAGCGGAGCCGGCGGATGTCTTGCTCCGGGTGGGTGGGGCAGGGACCTTCTTCTGGCTCGCGCCGTCTTCTTTTGGCTT
>JAPLHX010000109.1 GCA_026389415.1 Coprothermobacterota bacterium
AACGTGCTCGTCACCCTGACCAACGACGCAGTCGACCTGGGGGGTTCGGGATTGCTGGACATGCGCATCGCTAACGACGACCCCAGTTTCACCGGCGCCGTCTGGCAGCGCTACCAGCCCTCCGTCTGCTGGACGATCGCGTCCCAGCCAGGGCTCCGCACCGTCTTCATCCAATTCCGTGACGCCGCCATGCCTGGGAACCTATCTCCGATCTCCCAAGCCGCCATTGCCTTGGCCCCGTAATTGAGGAAGTAGCTTTCCCGGGAAGGAAACGCGGGCAAACCTAGTGGATAGTGGACAGGGGATAGTGAACAGAACGGATGAACTATCCACCATCCACCATGCACTATCCACTGCTCGTCCGGCCGGATTAGTGCGGCTCTACTGGATCGTGCAACCAGAGTACTCTGCCGTCAATACTATTTTTTCTACCTTTCGGTCACGGATTTGCCCAGATCATTTCCAGCCCGGAAGCCAGGGCTTTCGCCCAAAAGCCGGCCTTGGTGGGGAAGGCGTCGCCACTGGCAATCGGGAAGTAGCCGGTCCCATTCCAGGCAACCAACGCAGGGGCCAGCAAGCCACGGCTGAAGGCTTGATCCAGCGTCATTGTCTCCCCGCCCGAGCGGAGGGAGACTTCGTCCCAGGGGATGTCGTTGGCGAAGGGATTGCCGATCAGGTTCCAGCCGTTGGCCAGGGCTACCGTGCGCTCGGGGGCGGCCAGGGGCGCACCGGTTAAGGCCAGGGAGGACAGGGTGGACTTCAGCCAGTAGCCGGCGCCGGGTTCCAGTGCAATCTGGGATCGCCCCAGATAGCGGGAGTGGAGGGCGTCCCAGGCGTAGAGGACGCAATCGGCGGGGAAGGCGTCGTCCGCCGAGGCGGGAACGATGCGCAGGGGAACCGTGATCAAGTTCCAACCGGGAGTGGAGAAATACCCCAAGGTGGTCTGAAAGGTGAGCGCCCAGCAATCGTTGCGGTGATAGCTGCCAGGCATTTGAAAGCCGCCAAAGATCAGGGCCTGGTCCCAGAGGGAGTCGTAAACCATGGCAAACCTGCACACCATTGGGGGAGAGGCGGCTGTTTGCAGCATCTCCCAGCGGTTGGTGGCCGGATCGTAGGTCCAGGTATCGTTCAGCAGGCCCCCACCATCGATGTAGTATTGGCCGCCGAAGATGACCGCTTTCTTGCGGGTGGAGTCCCAGGCCATCCCGCCATTGGCCCGGGTGGGAGGCAGTTCTCCGATGGGATGCAGCTCGGTCCACTGACGGGTGGCGAAGTCGAACGACCACAGGTCATTGTGGCAACAATCCTCGTCACTCCAGAACGGCTCCCACCCGCCAAAGAGCAGGACCCTGCCGGTCACATCGTCCCAGACCATCTTGTGCCAGAAGCGGGGGGATGGATGGGTCGTCAGATCCAGCTTTGTCCAGCAGTTGGCGACGGGGTCGTAAAGGTAGGTATCCCCAAACCAGCGTATCTCCTTCGACTTCTTGTCTATGTTTCGTCCGCCGAAGAGAACCACCTCGCCTGTCTCGGGATTGGCCACCATGGCGGCGCCACATAGTTCTTGCGGGGGGTTTTCCGCGGTGATCCGGGTCCAAGTGCCGTCGGGGGAAAGCACCCACAAATCGTTGAGAACCTCCACGTTGACACCGCCGAAGAGCATGGCTTGATCCAGAGACGGGGAATAGGTGAAGCAGGCCTCCTCCCTTGCCGCTGGGCCTGTTTCGTCTTCGGGCAGGATGGACCACTGGTTGGCCCGTACGTCGTAGATACAGGTCTCTCCGCTCTCCTGCCACAGCAAGGCGTCATAGGTCTTGTAGCCTCCGCCGAAAGTGAGGAATCGACCGCGCAGGGCATCGTAGGCGCCCTCGATCGATTCGCGGGCGCTGGGCGGGTTGCCGATATCGAGACGGCTCCAGGCGACGATTGAATCATCGAAGGCCCAGGTTTCATTGGAAGGTCCCCAGCGAGGGTCGAAGGCGCCGCCAAAGAGCACCGCCCGGTGATCTCGCGCGTCGTAGGCCAATCCCGTCAGGATAGCAGCGGTGGGCTCCTTCTCCGGGGTGACGCTTTGCCACTGCCCTGTCGCGGTATCGAAGAGGTAAGTCTGATGATACACATCCCAATCAGGCCATGACCTTCCGCCATAAAGCAGAATCTTCCCGGTATCGCCCAAGGCGCACATCGCATGTTCAGCCCGAGTCTGGGGGGATAGGTTCGGATGAAGTTCCGTCCAGGTATTGGCCGGCGGATCATAAGCCCAGGTATCGGACAGCGAGCTTTCCCCCGGCCCGGTGCGCCCTCCAAAGAGGATTACTTTCCCGCTGATCGGATCGTAAGCCATGGCATGATACACCCGCGCCGGAGGTGGATTGGCCGGATGCAGCTCCGTCCACTCCTGGGTCAGAGGATCGAACGACCAGGTGTCGTTGAGGGTGTTGAATTGGAACGGACTCCAGTCATCCTTGCCGCCGAAAAGGATTGCCCGGTCACCGGCCCAGACCATGGTGTGGCCGCCCCGCGGTGAAGGGTGCACGCTGGGAGCGAGCGTCTGCCAGGATCGCTGGGAGAGGTTCAGCAGACAAGTGTCGTCGAAGACTGACCCTCCGCTGTCGATCCCGCTAAAGAGCAGGGCCTGCCCGCTTGTCCCCAGGAAGGTCAAAGCCGCCTCTGTGCGGGAGGGAGGAGTGTCAATAGTGGTTACCGGCTCCCAGGTCGATGCTCCCGGCGCCAGCGCCCAAAGGTCATCCAAGTCGAACACCGCCCTTCCGCCAAAGACCAATATTTGCCCGGAAACGGGGTCTGTATCCATGCAGAAGCCGGTCCGGGGGTCCATCAGCGATCCGGTGCGCAGGGTCCAGGTGGGAGCGATCCCGCTTCCCTGGACCGGGTCATCAGGAGAAGAATTCGGGCTCGCGGCGGCGATTCCCGGCAACGTGAAAAACAGAACGGTGGCCAGCAGAAGCGCAGTCCAAATTCGGCACACTTGATTGTTCATCTCAACCTCCTTGCCTGATCCCTGTGGGGTCGGGGCAGAACAATAATACCATGGGGTATCGGCATGGAGGACAGCAAAAAGGGGCATGTGGCTTTTCTGCCTCGCTGGTGGTTCCTGCGCAGGAGACGTCTGTGCTAAATCATTTAACAAAGTAACCGAACCGTAGGTCGTTCCATCACCAACGCTGCCCTCAAGCCCTTCGCTTCGCTCAAGGGTAAACTCCGCGACGAAAGCCTGCCCTCAAGCGAGGCGAAGGTATGTCACCGAACGAGGAGCCTGTCTCTTGGAGGGGCAAATCTTGCGGGTGGTGCATTTGCGGTTCTGGCCGGTGTTTGCGCAGTACTGATCGAGGATCCGGGATTTCTCTTGGCGGC
>JAPLHX010000136.1 GCA_026389415.1 Coprothermobacterota bacterium
GGGCAGCCTGTTTGGTGATGTACAGCGTGTCTCCCGACCGGCTTCCGCCGGAGGAGAGCAAGTGCCCTTTGCTCACTTTTCCCACTGCGGCAGAGACGATCACCGCCTGGGGCAGGTAGGGGGTCACTTCCGTGTGGCCGCCCAGGATTTCCATCCCCAGGGAGGCAGCCGCTCGCGACGCATCGGCCATGATTTGCTCCAAGTCTTGAGCCGGGCAGTGGGGTGGGAGCAGGATCGTTAGCAGCAATCCAACCGGTTCCGCCCCGCAGGCAGCCAGGTCGTTGGCGGCGATGTGCACCGCCAGCCAGCCGATGCGCTGTGCGGTGCCCGTGATCGGATCCGTGGAAAGAACGCAGAGCTCCCCGCCCAAATCCAGCGCGGCCGCATCTTCGCCCATGTCGGCATGAAGTAGAATATCCGCCCGGCGGGTCCCTAAATACGGGTATACCAGCCTGGCCAGATCGGCTCTTGCTAACTTTCCGATCGGTAATTCGTTCGACATCGATCGATTCCCGTCCTCTTGATTACGGGCGATCCCACTCATTTTTAGGAATCAGCAGGATCGCCCGCTATTCTTGCTATGGGTTCTGGGCCGGGGGCGTGGCCGGGTTCTCGGTCGTGGGGGGCGCGGCCGGACCACTGCGCACTTGCAGGAAACGCATCAGCGAACCCGCCAGACCGTCCATGGAGCCTCCCTGCCCGGAAACCCAGACTTCCGGCACAAACTTCAAGCCGCGTTCCGCCAGCGCCGTGACCGTGTTCACCATCGCCGTGGCGTCCTGCCCCAGCGCGCGCACTTGTGCCTCGTAAGCCTTGGCGCGGGCCATCCCGATCGCCTCCACTTCCGCGCCCTTGGCGGCGCCGGTTTCCCGGATAAAGGTGGCCTCCCCATCGGCTTCCGCCTTGCGGGCTACCGCGAAGTTCTGTTTGATCTCCACGTTCACGCGCGATTCGGCCAGCTTGGCTTGCATGTTCGCCGTGGCCCGAGCTTGCTCGGTGGCGATGCGCTGGTCCTCGGCTTGCCGTTGCTTTTGGTAGGTCTGGATTTCCTGGTTGGCGATTTCCCGCTCGGTCAGCACCTTCACCAGGCTTTCCGGCAGGATCACGTCCTGAATGTAGACCCCTTTCGTTTCCACCTGATATTGCGCCAGGTGGCTGGAGATGTGCTGATAAGCCTCTTCCTGCACTTTCTGCCGCGTCTCGATGAAGGAAATGGCCGGCATACTCTGCAGCTTGTCGCGGAAGTGGTTCCCGACGGCGGCCTGCAAGACTTCGTTGACCAGGTTGGCCATCGTCCCCACCATGGAGATCACCCGCGGCGCCTTGGTGTCCGGCACATGAATCTGAACCTGAAGGTCGATCCGGAAGACGAAACCCTCCCGCGACTTGGCCACGATCTGGGAAAGCTGACGGTCCAGATTGTGAGCCTGTGAAGTGGCTTCCGCCCAGTTCAAGGTGAGAATGGCCGTGGGCACAATCTCGGCCTGGTAGCAGCGCGGGTTCACCGGGTACTTGCCGGTACGGATCGGTTCCTGCCAGATCCCGCGATGTCCAGGCCGAACCAGTGTGCCGAACTTGAATTCGGAGCCCGACATGTCCTCCGTTCCCAGGCCGACATAGGCCTTGATCACCGCCACTTCGCCCTGCTCCACCACCAGCATCGGCACCATTTCCACACTGACCAGGAAGGGGTTCAGCGCATAGGCGCCATACAGCAAGGGATCGTGTTGCAACCCGATCCGGCCGCCATTGTCCAGGAAAGCCTGGAAGTCCTGGTAGTTGTTATGCAGATTGTTCTTGCTATCCAGCATAGACTCCACCAGCTTTAAATCCCCGGCGCCTGACTGCTCTAGCGTTTCCAGGTCGGCAAACCCGCCCAGCCGGCTGGCGATGTCACCCGCAGGCAAGGGATCGCCTTCATAGATGGTGACGATACCGACGATGTCCGTCACTTCCCCCTTCAGGCTGCGGGGCTGGGGTTCGATCCGCACCAACTGGAGTTGGTCCGGCCGCAGGCCGAACGCTTCGGGGGTCAGTTTTCCTTCCCGGTTCACTTTGGTCCGCCAGTCCGGTGAGATGGGCAAGCCGTAGACTTGGCGCTTGGTGAGGATCAGAAAACCTACCGGGTGAATCGGGACCAAGGATCCGGGCGGCAGCACCGGACGTTGGACGCCCTTTTGTCCTCCTGCGGCGATGAATTCCCGCAGATTGCTGAAATTGGCGAATTCCTTCTTGAAAACAGCAGACTTTGCTCCAATGGGCAAAGGAGCGCCCACCTGGGCAATCACGACACCGATCTCACCCGCCGGCACTTGCACCCAGGGGTATTTCTCCACGCGATAGACCAGCCACAATTTCCAGCGCCACCCCGGCATCAACAGGTCGGCCTGGTAACCCGCTTCCCCGTGAAAGGCGGTGGGGTTGTCTTCTTGCAGTTTGTGGAAGGAAAACCGTTTGATGATCAGCCCTACTTCCGTCGGACCGATGATGCGAAAGGAGGGCAGGAAAATCAGGAGGAAAAGGACTACCGCTCCCAGGATCCAATATAATGTTGCGTTCATGCCGGTCACCCCCTTGGGTTGTCAGAAATCAATTCCACGCAAATACAAGGCCCGGAATTGCTCAATAGAATAGTCGAAGCGGTCGGTCCCGTCTAGGAAGGCAAGAAGTCGGAAAGCCGCCGGACTTGGACCCCCCGCTGCTCCAACTGCATCAGGTACGGATTGATGCCCACCATGTCCGAGCCGATATGGCCGGAGATGATCAAGTTTTTCGTGGGGTGCGCTTGGCGCAGCTTTTCCAATTCCCCGGCGTCGATGTGAATGTAGAGCACAGTGTCGTAGCCGTGACGGAACAGGGCGTCTGCAGCCCCGAACCAACCATTCGTTCCCACGCCGTGGAACACGGCGATCCGGCCAGCCGGCGCCTCGGGCGTGCCCATCGCCAGAACGGGCCCCAGCGGAGCACGGGCAATTTCTGGGAATTCCCGCAAGGCCTGCAAGGCATCCCCCAACTTCCAGCCCGCCGTCTCCCGTTCCACCAACTTCGCTTGGATCAACCTTCGACCGAGTTCGTCCAACGGGTTGTGCACGTTTAAGAATGGCATCGCCAGTGTTTCCGCCGTCAGGACCACCTCTTCCCAATTGGCCCGGTGGGAGCTGTAGAAAAAAACTTCCCGCTGCCGTTTGGTGGCCTTCAAGGCCTGCTCGGACGGCACACCCAGTTCCTGCAACAGTTCCGTCTGCCGATCGATGATGGCATGGTAGGTGGAAGCAGCCTTGCCCCGGGGATGATGGCCCACCACGCAATCGCAGCCGATCTTTTGCGCCACCAGGATCTCGGCGGAAGACACGTCCACGGCAAAGAACACCTTCCGGATCCCCGTACCCCGCACGTGG
>JAPLHX010000046.1 GCA_026389415.1 Coprothermobacterota bacterium
ATTGGCCCGCTACGGCTACATTCTGGAGACGGGCAAGATCGCCATCCAGGGGGAAGCCTGCGACCTGCGCAACGACGAGCGGGTGAAAGCGGCCTACCTGGGCGGCGCGAAGGTAAACAACCCGGCTTGCTGATCCGGGACCCCGATCGAAGAGTAAAGCAGGGTCGGCAGAGCCGGCCCTGCTTTTTACCCTGCTTTTTCTACCTAAGATCGCTACAGACTACTTGTGTCCGTACATTTGGGAGATCTCTACCTTGTTATCGTCTATGTTCTCTCTTACGCTGATCACATACCACTCGTCGTTGGCTCCGGAAGCCATCATGCGCGAGAAGGTGCGGGCTCCGCTGTCGTCCGAAGTCTCGCCACTGTAGGTCTGTTGTAAGCTGGAAAGGTTCAGGTTTTCGTAGTAAGCGGCCACGGTCTGGTAGTCGTCGGTGGTTTCCAGCGTTATCACGGACCAAATGCCTTCTCCTCCTGTGATTCCCGCGCCGGTGAAGGAAGAGGAGCTGGTGACATTAGCATTGGCGTACGGGGTGGCTTTGCCGGTTTCCGCTTCCGTTGCTTGCCCGGACCCTTCCGTGCCTACAATCTGGCTGATCGTGGTGGTGCCTTCCGTGTCGGAATCCTCGACGATGGTGATGGAAGCCCAGGTTTTCCCATCCTTGCTGGCAATACTGACGCCATAGGTGCTCTTGCCATTGTCGTCCTGGTACTCATTGGCGTATTGCTGCTGGAACCCGGACGGTAACGCCCCCTCGTAATAGGATTTGATCTGAGCATAGGGGTCCTTGCTGGTATAGGTGGAGACGATCACGTTCCCTTCGTTGCCGTTGGGGCTGTTTCCTTGCATCTTGCTCTCGCTCTGCTTCTGGGCCCCCGGATAGGGTTGGATCTCAAGACCGATGCTGGGACCACCCGTCGGTGTGGGCTTGGGGGAAGTCGTTGTGGGGGTCGGCTTGGGCGTTTCCGAACTCGTTGTGGGGGTCGGCTTGGGCGACTCGGAACCGGCGGTCGGGGTAGGCGTGGACGTCTGCTGGCTTCCGCCACCGCAGGCTGCCAACGTCAATAGAAAGGCAATCGCTAAAAGAATTACGAGCACTCGCTGCATATCTAGTACCTCCTGTTAGTTTGCGCGAATTCCATACTTCTTCCATTATAGTAGGAATCACAAGAAATAGAGAGGAGCCCTTATGAAGATCACGCCTGTCGGAGCTGCGTTGGAGGTGACTGGTTCCTCCTTCTTGCTGGAAACCGAGTCGGAACGCTTTCTGGTGGACTGCGGTTTGTTCCAGGGAGGGCCGGATGCAGAAGAGAGGAATCGGGAATTTCCCTTCAAGCCGAAGGAGATCTCGGCGGTGTTTCTGACCCATGCCCACTTGGACCACTGCGGCCGCTTGCCTCTGCTTCAAAAACAGGGGTTTTCCGGTTCGATCTACACTACAGCTCCCACCAGGGACGTGGCCCAATTCATCCTGCTGGACGCCGCCAAGTTGCAGGAAGAAGATGCCGAGCGGGAGAGCCGCAAGAAATTGAGAGCCGGCGAAACCCCCGTCCTTCCCCTGTACACCGAACAGGATGTTGTCTACACCTTGAGCCAGTTCCGGCCCGTAATTTACGAGCAGGCATTTTCCCCCGCCGAGGATCTGCAGGTCACGTTCCGCCAATCCGGCCATATTCTAGGTTCGGCCTTCCTGGAGTTCCGCCAGGGAGATAAGACGGTGGTTTTCTCGGGCGATTTGGGTTCCCCCCGACGCAACGTGGTGCCCGACCCGGCCCTTCCTTCAACCTGCGACCTGGTTTTCTGCGAATCGACCTACGGCGATCGGATGCACAAAAGCCGGTAGAGCTCCATCCAGGAGCTGACGGACGCGTTGAACTGGACCTGGAAGGTCGGCGGAAACGTGGTGATTCCCTCGTTTGCCTTGGAGCGAGCGCAAGACATCCTGTTCATTCTGCGCGATCTGCGGGGGAAGAAAGCCGTTCCATCCAATCCCATCTTCCTGGACAGCCCCCTCTCCATCAACCTGACCGAGGTCTATCGCCGTCATATCCCGGACCTGGATGCGGAAACCAAATCTCTGATGGCGCAAGGAGTCGATCCCTTCAACTTTCCCGGATTGCGAAACACCGTCACCGGTGAGCAATCCAAGTTGATCAACAACTTAAACCAGGTCACCATCATGGCCGGCAGCGGCATGTGCCAGGGCGGTCGGGTCGTGCATCACCTCAAGCACAACCTCTGGCGGGCGGAATCGTCAGTGATTTTCGTCGGATACCAGGCCCGGATGACCCTCGGCCGGGCGATCGTGGATGGTGCAAAGAAAGTGCACATCTTTGGCGAGCCGATCGCAGTCAAGGCTCGTATTTTTACCATTAATGGCTTCTCCGCCCATGCCGACCAGGAAACTCTCCTGCAATGGCTGGCCGGGACGGACAAAGCCCGGATTGTCCTGAATCACGGCGAGGAGGGTGCTGCCAATAATCTGGCCCGGGAATTGGTTCAGCAAGGCCGGCAGGCAGAAGTGGCGGAACCAGGGAAATCCTACCGGATCTAGGTAATGACAGTATCGAGTTACGAGTGACGAATTTGGACAGTTGCGAGTTTCGAGTGGCGAGTTTAAAACAAAGGCAAAAGGTAATGAAGACAGTGACGAGGGGATAGAGGCAGTTTCGAGTGTCGATTTGCGAACTAAAGGCAAGATCCTTCGCTGCGCTCAGGATGACAAAATAGGGACAGTGGCAACTGGCGAGTGTCGAGTCAATAGCAAGATCCCTTAGCTCCGATCGAGGATGACAAAATAGGGACAGTGTCGAGTGGTGAGTTGCGAACTAAAGGCAAGATCCTTCGCTGCGCTCGAGGATGACAAAATGAAGACAGTGTCGAGTGGTTAGTTGCGAACTAATAGCGAAAAGAAAAGACAGTTTCGAGGTGCGAGTTGCGAGTGACGAATTTGGACAGTTGCGAGTTTCGAGTGGCGAGTTTCGAGTGACGAATTTAAAACAAAGGCGAAAGGTAATGAAGACAGTGACGAGGGGATAGAGGCAGTTTCGAGTGGCGAGTTGCGAATTACGAGTTAAAGCCAAAAATGGATCGCAGGACTGTGAACGAGTTACGAGTATGGGACGAGAGAATCAATGAACCCCTTCGCTTCCCATCCTGAACGATCGTACCCAATGTCATTGGTCGGCATCATCGGCGAGCGGGAGGCTTCACCGGAGAATAGCCTACGGGCCTACACAGTGGGACGCTTGCTGGCCGAACAGGGTTTCGCTCTGATTTGCGGCGGCCTGGGCGGAGTGATGGAAGCGGCCTGCCGCGGAGCTTGCGACGCCGGCGGCCTGACCCTTGGAATTCTGCCGGGGGTCGATGCGGCGGAAGCGAACCCCTACGTGCAGATTGCCATCGTCACCGGCTTAAACGAAGCCCGGAATCTGCTCATCGTACGTTCCGCGCTGGTCCTGATCGCCATCGGCGGAGAATACGGCACTCTCTCCGAGATGGCTTTTGCATTGAAAATGCACAAACCGGTGATTACCCTCCACTCCTGGCAACCGGAACGACCGGGGGTTTCCCACCCCACGCTTTTTCCTGTGCAAACGCCGGAAGAGGCAATCGAGCTTCTGCTCAGGTTGATAGGCCGCCAGGGCTAGTCGGAGCACCCAACTACAACGAACCTCAGCGAACGTTTTTGTATCCAATCACATGAGGAAGAAATGGTTGTCACCACGGATCCCGCCGCGCAGAACATCTCCTTGATTCTCTTCGGCGGGCACAGGACAGACGCGGACTAAGGTTTGGGGAAGACCAGTTGGCAGACCTGCAAAGCTTTCAGCCAGTATCCCTTTCCCGGATCAAACTGTCCTACGCTTTTGGCATCGACGTACCCGGATCCGTTCCAGTAGTAGCAGTAGGGAGCGATCAGCAGTGCTGCGGCCGCCTCGTCCAGGGTGTAACGGAGCACCCCCACCTGGATTCGCACTGCCGTCCAATCTACCGAAGTTAGATACGGACTACCAATCATGCTCCATCCGGGAATCAGGGGTACGTGCAATTCCGGTTGGGAATAGGGGAGCCCTCTCACAGTGAAGCTTGTACTGGTCGAGACCGAACTGGATTTCAGCCAATACCCTGCTCCCGGCTCCATCGCGATTTCCGGTATGGATAAGTAGCGGTTCTGGCTGGGATCCCATTGGAATAGAACCCAGGGTGCCGGCACGTTGGCGAAAACCTGCAGAGGATCATTGCTGGTTTCCAATGGCAAGGAGAGCATGTTCCAATTCGGTTGAAAAGAATAATGGTAGGTGGTGGCTATCTCAACCCAGATCGGCGAAGACCAAGCCCGTTCGGAGGCCATCACCGTCTTGAATCGGTCGGTTTCGTCCACCCGTAGGGTAGGAGCTTGCCAGACCTTAGCCCGGTAATAGCTTTCATCCGCTACGGCCGTGTCAGTGAAGGTGATCCCGTACCACCCATCCCCTAAAGGCACGGCGGGGCTCGTGGGCAGAGTACTGGTTCCATCCTTGATGATCTTGATGTCCTGGATGGTGGTAGTATAGGTCGAATCCGGCTTAGCCCGCACCTGCAACTGGACATTGCCTGCACCGGGCAAGGCCAACGTACCACCCATCATCACGGTGTTGGTGTTGGTGGATGCCGTAAATTCCAGCTGGATCCGGGGACCGGAGGTGGCGTAGGTCCGCCTGGCCAGCAGAGCTTCCCAAATTGCTTCCCGGGATTTGTCCGTGGCCCACACCGCTGCCAACCCACCCGTGTAGGGTCCTTCGTCAGGCACCACGTTGTCCGGTACTTCGCTAACGGCTCCGGGGTGAGATAGATGATTGTCCGTGGAGCCCAAGATCCCCAGTTTATAGGCCGGGTTATGATCGATCAGCCAGAGCTGGAGAGCCGCTTCCACCGCCGTATCGGATTGGAAGTCGATCACCGCTTCCTCGCAACCGGCTCGCTCGGAATTCCCGTGCACGGAATAGATCTCCACCAAAGGTTGCAACAGGCTGTTCACGTAGGGAGCGGTCCAATCGGTGGAATGGTTCCAGACTTCGCTGGGGCCATGGTTCTGCAACCCTTTGGCCG
>JAPLHX010000005.1 GCA_026389415.1 Coprothermobacterota bacterium
GCTGCTGGAAGGTGGGGGGAAACTGGGCGGGGAAAGCCACCCCCAGCGTGAGGGAACTGGAAGGCGACTGGATCAGATAGGTGAGCAAGCCCATCACGAACAGGGGCACCAGGAATAGCAGGGCCATCGTGCGCGGGTCCCGCACGAACTGGCGCACGATGCGCAAGGCCAGGGCCCAGATGCGGTTAATGGACACGGCTAACCTCCTGGCTGAGCTTCAGGAAGGCCTTCTCCAGGCTCTCCTCGCCTGCCGCAATGCGGATTGCTGCCGGAGTATCCTTGATCAGCAACCGGCCGAAGTGGAGCAGCGCCAACTGCTGGCAGTGATTGGCTTCCTCCAGGTAATGGGTGGAAACGATCAGGGTGCAGCCCTTGGCTCCCAGCTCGTGGAAATACTGCCAGAAGGTTTGCCGCAGTTGCGGGTCCACTCCTACCGTCGGCTCGTCCAGCAACAAAAGTTCGGGTTCATGCAGCAGCGCGCAGGCCAAAGACAACCGCTGGCGCAGCCCACCGCTTAAAAACTCCACCTTGGTCCGCCGGCGGTCGGCCAAGTCCGCCAATTCCAGCACCTCTTTGATCCGGCGGTGCCGCTCCCCGCCCCGCAGGCCATAGATGGAAGCGAAGAACAAGGTGTTCTCCTCCACGGTGAGGTCCAGGTAGAGGCCTTCCAGTTGCGGCATGTAGCCGATCCGGGCCCGTTGCGAGATAGCGGGCCAGCGGTCTCCCAACACTTCCACCGTTCCCGACGTGGGCGCCAACAAGCCCAGCAGAACCCGGATCAGCGTGGTTTTGCCGCTGCCGTTAGGCCCTACCAGGCCGAAGATCAGCCCGCGGGGGATGTGCAGCGTCAGCCCGTCCAGCGCCTTCAAGGAGCCAAACTGCTTGCAGAGTTGATCCACCACTACCAGGTCGTCCATGCGCCCTCCTCTTTCCACTCGACGGGATCCTGCCGGCAACCGGGGAACGGTCGCTTGGTTCGCCACCAGGTTCCTTGCCGGAAAGGCCACCCGTTTCGCTTGCCCCTATTATGCCATACAGCCGGCGGAAGGCGGGAGATGCACCGGCTAGGGTGGTCGTTCCGCACTAAGTCAAACCCTATTGAAAGAACTAAAAAGGGGACAGGCTGCTTTTGTAGCGGCTCCCAGAGCCATTTCATGTGGACAGACTATGTCACCCTGAAGTACGCAGCGCTGAAGGATCTGGCAGGTTTTCCCGGAACCACAACTGCAAGATTCCTTCGCTCGCGCTCGAGGACAGGGCTTCGCTCGCACTCAACATGACAAAAAGGGGTGCTGTAGGGTAGGGAGATGAGAAACAACCTGGTGCAGGCTTCGGGCTGTCTCTGTGTCTCCCTGAGCCGGCCCCCCTTTTGTCTCCCCGAGCCGGCCCCCCTTTGTCTCCCTGAGCCGTCTTTGCGAAGGGTCTGGCCGTTCGTTTTACATACCAAAAGGCAACTGCAAGATTCCTTCGTCGCGGAGTTTACCCTTGAGCGCCTGCCCTCGAGCGGAGCGAAGGGAAGCGAAGGGCTCAGCGTGCCTACCACAGTTGGGACCCCAATCACGTTCCCGCGAGGGTGAGAGAATATCCCCCTGAGTGTTACTGCGGTTCCTGCGCAGTAAATTACTTTAGAGACTCCTGGTAACTCGCCAGGAGCTC
>JAPLHX010000238.1 GCA_026389415.1 Coprothermobacterota bacterium
AATTCAAAGAATTTGTTATGCACGGCAACCTACTCGATATGGCGATTGGGATCATTTTGGGCGTCGCCTTCGGCGCGATCATTACTTCCTTGGTCAATGACATCATCATGCCGCCCATCGGGCTGCTCCTGGGCAGTGTCAACTTCTCCAATTTATTCGTCAGCTTGAACGGTTCAACCTACCCATCGCTGGATGCAGCCAAGGCTGCTGGCGCACCCACCATCAACTACGGAGTATTCATCAACACCCTGATCAACTTCCTGATCATCGCTTTCGTGCTGTTCCTGATCATCCGTGCGATCAATCAAATGCGGCGCAAACAGGAAATATCTGCTACCCCTACCACCAAGGAATGTCCATACTGCCACACCCAAATTCCAATCCCTGCCACTCGCTGCCCGCACTGCACTTCACAACTGGAATAGCTGATCCATCAGAAGTTGAGGGAAAGAAAACTTTTTTTTCAGGATATGGATCCTCTTGCAATGATGTTGAAATGATGGCGTGGACTGTCGATCCATATTTCATCCTGTTTTGGTTCGTCATTCAATGAGCCTTACTCAGGTAATTCAATCCTACAACCCCGATCAGGATCAGGACAATGCATGGCATCTTCAAAACGGTGGCCGGTTCCCCAAGCCAGATGAAGCCGATGATCGCGATCAATGATGTTCCCACTCCGGACCAAATGGCATACGCGGTGCTGACATTGATTTCCCGCAAAGCATAGGGTTAAGCGGTGAAGCTGAGTGCTAAAAGACGAACAGGAAGATGGAGGGCCACAGGCGAGTGAAGCCTTCAGACAGCTTGGTATAGACCGTCCCGGCCACCTCCAGCATGATCGCCACCGCTGGCAGAAATCAGCTCATTGGATCTTCCCAGGGAAGAATTGGCCGAATCAATTGGAACCCGACGCAGCCGTTGGATTTTATGATACGAGAAGCAGGATTGGTTTCTGCGCTGAAGTCACAGGATCCCGAAGCAAAACCCGACATTGGGTCGCGGCCTATGATTTCCTCCCGTATAATCGAGGGCAAACTACGCTCCAACGGGAGGAACGAATGACTAAGCTTGAAGAACTGAAGGCCAAGAGTGCCGAAATCGTCGATGTGCAGCGTGCCGCCGCTGTGTTGAGTTGGGATCAGCACGCCTTTATGCCTGTGGGCGGGGCGTCGGCACGAGCGGAACAGTTGGCCACCCTGGGTAAGATTTCCCATCAACTGCTGGTGAATGCAGAAATGGAGAAGTTATTAGCCGCTGTAAAGCTGGAGGTGGAGGGAATGGGCCCCGATTCCGATGATTTCGCTTATTGGCGGGCGGCGCAACGGAATTATGATCGTTACACCAAGATCCCGGCGGATTTGGTCGCCCGCCTATCCAAAGCGACCTCACTGGCCAACGAGAAGTGGGTGGACGCCCGCAGTAAATCCGATTTTGCAATCTTCCAACCGAACCTGGAAGAGCTGCTTGGTCTACAACTGGAGATGGCAAAGGATTTGGGTTATCAAGACAGTCCCTACGATCCCTTGCTGGATCTTTACTTGGAGCTGCTGAAAGCGATTGGCTACGACTTTCGGCGGGGCCGGCAGGACAAGGTTCCCCATCCGTTCACCACTACATTTTCAGTCAATGACGTCCGGGTGACCAACCGTTTCATGCCCAACCGAGCCGCTTCTTCATTCTTCGGCGCTTTGCACGAAGGAGGCCACGCTCTCTACGAGCAGGGCGTGCGGGCGGATTTCGATCACGGTTTCCTCGGCGGGGGAACCTCCACTGCCGTGCACGAATCGCAATCTCGCACGTGGGAAAACATTGTGGGTCGCAGTTTGCCCTTCTGGACCCATTGGTTTCCTGCTTTGCAGAAACGGTTCGAAAACCAACTGAGGGGCGTCACGGCCCAGGAATACTGGAAGGCTGTCAATATCGTAGGACCGTCCGCCATTCGAGTGGAAGCGGATGAAGTAACCTATAACCTGCATATCATTCTCCGGTTTGAAATTGAAGTGGATTTGGTGGAAGGACGCTTAGCCGTGAAGGATCTACCCCAGGCGTGGAACGCGAAAATGAAGGAATCGCTGAGCTATGAAGTGAAGGATGACGCGGAGGGCGTGTTGCAGGATGTGCACTGGTCGATGGGCTACTTTGGTTACTTCCCCGGCTACGCCTTAGGGAATCTGCTCTCTGTGCAGTTTTATCAACGGGCGCAGGCCGACATACCCAATCTGAGCGAACAGGTGGCTGACGGTCACTATCAAGTTTTGTTAGCATGGCTGCGCTCCAACATTCACCAACACGGCAGCAAGTACACACCGACAGAATTGGTGCAGCGCGTGACGGGTGGCGAAATCGACCCCAAGCCATTCCTTGCCTACCTAAAGGAGAAATATGGCCAGATCTACGGGATCTGATCTGCACAAGGATTATCCTCGAACTCAGCTACTTGTAGAGGGCAACCCAGTTTTAGGAAGAGAGGAGATAAGATGGATCGATTGCAGCAACTGAAAGAACGAGTGGCAGAGGTGATGGATCTCCGGCATGCGCTAGCCCTGTTGGAGTGGGATCAACAAACTTATATGCCATCCGGTGGGAATGAAGCCCGCGCGGAGCAGATCTCTACCTTGAGCAAAATTGCCCATCAGAAATTCACCAGTCCGGAAGTGGGCCAATTGCTGGAAGACCTTGCACCGGAGATGGAAAGCGTACCCTATGATTCAGACGAGGCCGCATTGGTCCGGCGGACCAAACGGGAATACGATCGACGGACCAAGCTGCCGATGGCTCTGGTGGCGCGTTTTGCCCGGATCACATCGCTGGCACACGAGACATGGGTGCACGCTCGCCGGGAATCAAACTTTGCCATGTTCGCTCCCACCCTTGCCGAAATTGTCGAGTTGGAGATCGAAACAGCCGAAGCGTATGGCTACCTAGAATCGATCTACGACCCGTTAATGGATGGATTTGAACCAGGCATGAAGACCCTGCAGTTGAAGCAGATCTTCGCCGAATTGCGCGACGGACTGGTACCGATCGTGCAAGCGATCGTGGAAAGCCCGCACAAGGTTGATCGGAGGTTCCTGGGGCAAAAATTCGCCATCCAACAGCAGGAGGCATTCAGCCTGGAACTGCTAAAGGGTATTGGCTACGACTTCCAGCGCGGCCGGCAGGATCGGACGGCGCATCCGTTCACCACCACCTTTTCCAGTGGAGACGTGCGAGTCACCAACCGTTTCATGGAAGACCTGATGACCTCATCGATCTTCTCCGCGATTCATGAGGGCGGGCACGCGCTCTATGACCAGGGAATCCCCCCTCGCTTTGACCGCACCCCACTGGCGTTCGGCGCATCCTTCGGTGTGCACGAATCGCAATCCCGCATGTGGGAGAACATCGTAGGTCGAAACCTGCACTTTTGGAAGTTCTGGTTTCCTTTGGCGCAGAAAGCATTCCCCGGCCAGTTGGACGATGTCAGCGTCGAAGGATTCTGGCAAACGATCAATACCGTGGAACCGTCCGCCATCCGGGTGGAATCGGATGAAGTCACCTACAATCTACACATCATGCTGCGTTTTGAGGTCGAAATGGCTCTGCTGGAGGGAAAGATCGCGACAAAAGACCTTCCCGAGATCTGGAATGCCAAGATGGAGGAATACTTGGGCTACCAGGTGAAGAACGATGCGGAGGGCGTACTGCAGGATGTGCACTGGTCCGGCGGTTCTTTCGGGTATTTCCCCTCCTACTCCTTGGGAAATCTGCTCTCGGTGCAGTATTTTACCCGAGCTTTGGAGGACATTCCCGATCTATACCGGCAATTCGAGCGGGGGGAGTACGGCGGTCTCCTAACCTGGCTGCACGAAAACATTCACGTCTATGGCGGCAAATACATGCCGGCTGAGCTGACCGAAAAGGTGATCGGCGGGCCGATCAGTCCCCAACCGTTCCTGGCGTACTTGCGCAAGAAGTATGGAGAGATCTACGGGATATAGCTTCTCAATTTAGCGATTAGAGACTAAAAACCAAAAAAGCTGCCCGACCAAAGGGCGCGCAAGAAGGTTTCCTGGTAAACAGGCAGACCGCTCAACAAGGGGTAGAACAGGGCAAAGGCCAGAAAGGTCAGGATCACGAAGACCCAACTCAGACCCCGCCAGAACCTGTAGCGCCAGGTCCGGTTGATGAAATAGGTCATACCCAACGCGTAAAACGGAACGGCTGGCAGCATGTAGAAGATGAAACCGCCTTTGCTGGAAATAATCCAGGGTATGTAATTGGCAAAAAAGCCAAACAAGATGAAGAAGGGGACGAAGCGGTTTTTATCGTAGATCCAGAATGTCAGACCCAGGATCAAGACCACAATAGCCAAACCGCCCAAGTACCAGAGGACCGGATTGCCGATCGCCAGGATTCCCTGGGTGATACCCTCGGGAGTTGTAGTGTAGTAATACCAAACTCCCTTGGTCATCAGCGGCCAGCTCCACCATTGAGAGGCATAGGGATGGTCGATGTTAGGCCGGGTGTGCCAGGCCCAAGCGTCCGTATGCAACTTGACCCAATCCTGCGCCGTGTGGCCGAAGGAGAAATAGTAACTGTAAATGAGCGCGTAAATTCCGCCAAT
>JAPLHX010000183.1 GCA_026389415.1 Coprothermobacterota bacterium
TTCTAGTGAATCCCCGCATCATTGCTCGAAGAGGCAAGCTCATTTCCAAAGAAGGGTGCCTCAGCGTACCCGGCATCTATGCGGATGTTGAGAGAGCTGCATGGGTGAAAGTGAAAGCATTGAATGGAGATGGAAAACCCATCGAAATCGAAGGAAATGATTTGTTGGCCCGTGTCCTGCAGCACGAAATCGACCACCTCAATGGAACGTTGTTCATCGATCGCGTAACCGATTGGCAAACGATGGAAGTTCTTGAAGGGTATTCTATTCCACCGGCAGTGGAGGCTCTGCGGAAAAAACATGCAAACACAAGCGTCTGAGCTGAGTCGAAACGTAATCGCCAATATCGAACGAGTTATCGTTGGTAAAAGGGATCCGATCGAACTTGCCCTTGCTGCAGTCTTTGCAGAGGGTCACATCTTGATGGAAGATGTGCCTGGGGTGGGGAAAACTATGCTATGCAGAGCCCTTTCCCGGTCCTTCCATTGCAGCTTCAAGCGGCTGCAGTTCACCCCTGACCTCCTACCCACTGATATTACGGGGCTCACTGTTTTCAATCAAAAACACCAGGAGTTTGAATTCCGGCCCGGCCCCTTGTTTTCCCAGTTTTTGCTCGCGGATGAGATCAACCGAGCCACCCCAAAGACCCAATCTGCACTACTGGAGTCCATGGGGGAACGGCAAGCCACCATCGATGGAACGACCCTTCCTTTACCCGAACCATTTGTGGTTATGGCGACGCAAAACCCGATAGAGTATGAAGGGACCTTTCCTTTGCCGGAGGCACAGGTAGACCGATTCTTGGTTCGTTTGAAGATGGGGTACCCGCGTCCGACGGAAGAAACAGAAATGCTGGATCGGATGCGCACGACTCATCCCATCCATTCTCTAGAACCGGTTTCCAGCCAGGAAGATCTCAAGCAGGTTCAGTCGGCCTGCAAGCAGATCATTGGTGATCGAACCGTCCTGGCATATATCGTCGAGTTGGTCTCAGCCACCCGTAACCATCCCGACATCTATTTAGGTGCAAGTCCGCGCGGAAGTCTGGCTTTGCTACACATGAGTCAAGCCTTGGCCATGATCAACGGACGGGATTTCATTGTACCGGATGATGTGAAACGCGCAGCGCCACCCGTCCTTGCTCATCGCTTGTTGCTAAAAACGGAAGCCCGTTTACGGGGAGAGGACGGAGACTCTGTTGTAACCAGTATCCTAAAATCTGTAGCCGTTCCCTTGGAGATCAATTAGGCACAGATTCGGCTACGGCGAGTGCTTTCCATCGTTTTTTTAGGAGAAGGGCATCTTTCTCCAAGTTGGGACTCTCACAAATCAACCTCCCGCCGGCATGCTCTGACTTCAATGCCTGCAACAACAGCAGGTATGGGAAATCCGAGTCCCCTAGATTGAGATGGTTGCGTTCTCCCTTTTTTGTATAATGCATGCCGGAAACGTGAACGTGCAATTGCTCTAGGGCGCTATGACCCAACGCAATCCTCACGCGTTCCAGGTCGCGCACAAATTCGTCCTGCATTTGGTAAGGAGACCGTGCGTGCAAGTGGGAGAAATCAATACATATCCCGACACCAAGTACGGTCTGGGCAAGATTGAGGATTTCTTCCAGGCTGCCAAATTGACTTGGCTTGCCTGTAGTCTCCGCCCGGAGCATCGCGCCGACCTGCTCCTCTACCAGTTCTCGAGTTACACTCAGCAGTTCTTGCCGGATGGTTTTAAAAGCAACTTTAGCTGAGTCTCCTAAGTAAAACCCGGGATGAAATACGATATCGGTTGCACCGCATAGAGCGCCGACTCGGGCAGCTTCTTTCAGTCGCTTGCGTGACGCCAGTCGAATATTTTCTTCGTGCGCGTTCAGATTGATGTAATAGGGAGCATGTACCGACAAAGCTATTCCTCTGGCATTGGCTTCCTGCCTTACTTTAGCAGCCGTTTCTGCTCCCATCGATACGCGCTGCACGAATTCAATCTCCATACAATCCAGATCCAACAATGAAAGGGCATCCAAACCGGCCAGCGTCGAACGATCCGGTGCGTTTCGAGGCACGCCTGCTGTGCCGAATAAGATGTCCATGCAGGCATTCTAACAGGTGCTTGGTAGAGGAATACGGATTGTCCTACACTAAAGCGATGGCAACGAAGGAATCGCGCAATCTAGTTTCTGGCTCAGGACGAATTCTAGTGATCACCGGCGCAGGCAAGGGGAAAACAACTGCAGCCTTGGGCTTGGCATTGCGCGCCATCGGGCAGGGCATAACCGTAGTGATGATCCAGTTTGTCAAAATGGACAGAAGCGGTGAACACTCGTTGCCAACTTGCCTGCAACCCTGGCTTACAATTATTCCAGCCGGAGCCGGTTTCGTTCATGCGAGCTCTAAAAAGGACTTGGAAAACCACCGTTTGAAAGCGAACCAAGCCATGAAGCTGGCTAAGTGCAGCATGGATGCAGGCGCCTGCCAGATGCTGATTCTGGATGAAATCTTCGTTGCCATCCACCTAGATTTGGTTCAACTTCTAGATTTGGTGAATCTAATTCGGCAGAAATCGCCTTCGCTGCACCTGGTGTTAACCGGACGCGATGCTCCAAGTGAGATTTTGGAGATGGCTGACACTGTTTCCGAAATCCAAGATATCAAGCATCCCTTCAAGCATGGCGCTCCCGCCCAAAAGGGGATCGAGTTTTAATCCATTGTGCTACAATCTCCATCAATCGTCCAAGGCTTGAGGCGATTTCTGAATCATGATTTGAGGGGTAAGACACTTGCCTGACAGAATTCGGTGCCCTCGTTGCGGGATTGAAAACTCTGCAGAGGAAATCCTTTGCGTCAATTGTCATCAGATACTGCCATTGCGCCCGGAAGAGAGCGAAGTGTTAGCGGGATGCTCTTTTTGCGGGGCGAAAAATCCACCGGAATCCGTTTTCTGCAACCGTTGCGGGTTCTTATTGTTGGAGGAATGTCCCGTTTGTGGAGCCAAGAATCCCATTGAAGCCATTGCCTGCCTGCATTGCCGGACTGGGCTGACCCAAGCCCGCCAGGATCAGAAACACCGGGAACGTCGAAGGACAACGGCCAAACGCAGTTTCATCGCTCATCTTTGTCTTTTGGCTGTGGTAGCAGGTGGGTTTTTGTACTTTTGGCTGGCCTGGTCTTCCCAGGTGTCCATCTTTTGGTCCGTCATCGCTGTCATTCTTTTCGTTTTGGTTGGAATACTGATTGCCTTGCGCATTATCGGAGTGATCTACCAATGGCAGGAAACCGAACGACAGACTCGCAAATCGCGTCGTTTGCGCACATTATGAAAAAAATGATTTGTTTTACCCTATTGGTTTGTCTATTTCTACATTTATCATTGCCGCTTGATGCGGTTATCGGAGCGACCGAAGTCCGATTGCTTTTGTTGCCTTCGGTACTGGAAATCGGCCCTTCCTCCCGCGCCGCTATCACTCTTGTGCTCTTGGGGGAGTCTGGTCAAACGGTACAGCTAAGTACAATGCAGTTGCCGGCAGAGCTCTCCGCAACGATCGATCCACCAAATCTTATTATTCCCGGCACGGCTAAATTGCATTTGGAGACAACAGCGGGATTTCGTCCCGGTCCTTACACACTGGAGATCTCTGCCACGGATGGGACACAGGTACGCTTGGCCTCTCTCAGTTTGTCCAGCCGCAAGGACTTGGAAATCAGCGTCTCCCCAACTCAGGGTGTCGTGATGCCGGATCAATCGATGGTGTTCTCCCTCTATCTCTATCACACCTCACCGTTCACCCAACTGCAATTGCAGTTGCAATCCAGCTCCCCAGTGGAAGCAGTCTTCTCATCCTTGCAGCCTCTATCCTCGGAAACTTCCAGTTGTACGTTGAGCGTCTCCCCTCTGCCACCCGGATTGCATTCGTTAGAGGTCGATGTGTCGGATGGAACACGATCCACCGCCCTCTCTCTATCAATCGTAGTCATGTTTCCCGATGCCTGTTTTTAGATATTGAGAACGGGTTCTGGGCTCTACCTTTCATTGAACGACTGTGGAAAGCCCAAATCATTGAAGGTTTTCCGGACAATACCTTCCGCGCGCAAGAGCCTGTCAAACGTGCCGAACTTGCAGCCATGCTGACCCGCGTCATCAATTGGCCATTGGTGGCAAGCAGCTTCCCTCCAACGTTTACAGATTTGGATAGCCGTCATTGGGGATTTCAATACATCGAGACGGGAGCCTGGCAGGGCGCCTGGGACGGGTATCCGAATGGTTCCTTCCAGCCGGATCGGTATGCTTCACGGGCAGAAGTGGCTGCATTGATCGCGCGGCTGCTGCCGGACTAAAATTGACAGTGCACTCTGCATCTTTTAAGATTCTGGGAGCGCTTTCTAGGCGCAATTGGACTCGGGGTGTGGCTCAGTTTGGTAGAGCGCTTGGTTCGGGACCAAGAGGTCGTCGGTTCAAATCCGGCCGCCCCGACCACTTCCAATGAGTGATCAATCCGATCAACCGCTTCTGCGATCTTTGCTGGCTTACCTGAGAATGGAGCAGACTTCCTTTCATGTCCCCGGACATAAAGGAGGTCTTGCGGCGCCATTGAGCTTGCAAGAAGCCTTGGGCGCCGGCTCATTTCGCTTAGATTTGACTGAGGTTGGAATGCTGGATTCGCTGCAACATCCTGTCGCAGAGATGAGGGATGCAATGATTCTGGCAAGTCTGGCTTTCGGAGCGGATCACACGTGGTTCCTGGTCAATGGGAGCACTGCTGGGGTTCATGCCATGTTGCTAGCAGTCCTAACAGAAAACGAGGAAGTGTTGATTTCCCGCGATTGTCACCTCTCCGCTATTGGGGGAATGATCCTTTGTGGTAGTCATCCGCAATATCTCTTTCCAACTTGGGACTCGGATTGGCATCTTTTTTTACCGGCCCAGGCATCCAGTATCGCGGATGCATTCAGATTACGTCCCTCCGTAGCGGCTGTTTTCCTCACGTCTCCCAGTTATTTCGGTATTGCCAGCGACCTGGGAGCCGTTGGTCAGATCTCATCCGGTAAAGATTTGCCGATCATGGTCGATGAGGCGCATGGAGCGCATTTTGCCTTCCATCCGGCTTTTCCAAAAACCGCGATGGCATCGCGAATCGATTTATCCGTGCAGAGTGCGCACAAGACCCTGACGAGTCTAACGCAATCGGCACTCTTGCATTGGAAACGAGGGCGGGTCGAAGAGGAAAAAGTACGGGCTGCGCTCGATATTTTGCAAACGAGTTCGCCGTCGTATCTCTTGGCGGCTTCTCTTGATGCCTCGCGCTGGCAAATGGCGAATGAAGGTACGAAACTTTGGCAATCGACCATTGAACTAGCAGAGGAAGCCCGCGAGCAAGTGAACCGGATCAATGGTCTGCGGTGCTTGAATCCCAACGATCTGCGAGACCGGGGTTATACGCTGGATCCCACTAAGCTTCTGGTTGATGTTTGGCGTTTGGGAATGGATGGTTTTCGAGCAGCTCGAATCTTGCAAGCATTCGGCGTGGACGTAGAATTGGCAGATCCCTGGCATGTCCTAGCCGTTTTTAGCGTCGCGGATACCCCAGACAGCCTGAAACGACTACTCCTTGCTCTAAAAAAATTGCCGGAATTTCTCCCGCCTTCCAGATCCCGCTTCGATGGTTCAAGACTGCCTTCACCTCCCAAACCAAGCTCATTCTTCACCCCTCGCCAGGCTTTCTTTTCTCCTTGCGATAGAGTGCGCCTGTCTGAAAGCAGAGGACGGATCGTCGCCAGATCCCTCGCTCCATATCCACCAGGGATCCCAACCCTGGTTCCAGGCGAAATGATCGATGCCGATACAATCGAATATCTCCGTCTCTGGCAGCAGTTGGGCGCTCGCATCCTTGGTCTGGAAGGAGAAGAGTTATGGATCAAAGTCGTCCATTGAGGGTTGCCTTGGGTTCAGATGGTGGAGATTTTCTCGTGAACGAAGAGTTCAAAACTTTCTTAGGAGAGATGGGCTGCCAATCAGAGGACTTCGGCGCCCATCTCCATGCTTCCGTGAACTATCCCGGTGATGTCCTTCTTCTAGCCAAGGCCGTGTCTAGGGAGGAGGTTGAATTCTGTTTTGCTCCACCGAGGGGATGTATCGCAATGAATAGAGTTCCAGACGTCTGGGCGGCTCTCTGTATGGAATTGTTCACTGCGGAAATATCACGAGTTCCTACCGACGAAAATGTGTTGTGCTTGAGTGGAAAAACCATCGGTCCGCTTCTGGCCGGGCGCACTGTAAAATCTGACGAGAAACAGAGCCTTCAAAAGAGGATGGCATCGCAGAAGGATTGATAATATCAAGCAAGCAGAATGTCGAGGGGTGACGCAATGGGGGGAAAATGAATACAATCGTGAGAGATTTTGCTCCGGTTGGTGATGGAAAGGAGTCTTGAAATGAATATTGTGGCTGGAAATCCGCTGAGCATGGTTGATCCTGAAGTCAGCGAGATCATACAGCGGGAGGAGAATCGCCTCCGAACCAAGTTGGAGCTGATTGCATCAGAGAATTATGCAAGCCGTGCCGTATTGGAAGCCCAGGGCTCTGTCCTCAATCTGAAATATGCGGAAGGTTATCCTGGGAAACGATACTATGGTGGTTGCGAATATGTGGACCAAGTAGAAGAACTAGCCCGGGAAAGAGCCAAGCAACTTTTCGGTGCTGACCATGCCAATGTTCAACCACACGCCGGAGCCCCCGCAAACATAGCTGTATATACAGCCCTGGTTCCCTTGGGAGAAAAAATCATGGCTATGAATTTGACCGACGGTGGGCACCTCACGCATGGAAGCTCAGTGAACGTTTCCGGCAAGTGGTGGAAATTCATTCCCTACGGCGTGCGGCGAGAAGATGAGCGCATTGATTACGACCAAGTCCGGGACTTAGCGCGGGAACACTGCCCCCGCCTCATTTTAGCCGGTGCTACGGCTTACCCTCGTGTGATCGATTTTCCCCGGTTCCGGGAGATTGCGGATGAGGTTGGCGCCTATTTCATGGTCGACATGGCTCATATTGCCGGCTTGGTCGCAGCCGGGGTTCACCCTTCTCCCGTGCCTTACGCAGATGTCGTTACCTCCACCACCCACAAAACGCTTCGCGGTCCTCGTTCAGGAATCATCCTGTGCAAGTCTAACCTTGCCAAGGAAATCGATAGAGCAGTTTTTCCCGGCTTACAGGGCGGGCCTTTAATGCATGTCATTGCCGCCAAGGCCGTCTGTTTCAAAGAAGCGATGGAGGAAGATTTCACACAATACCAACAGCAAGTGGTCCGGAACGCATCAACCCTGGCTCAAGGTTTAAAAGATGAGGGTTTCCGGCTGGTTTCAGGGGGAACAGACAACCACTTGATGCTGATCGATCTCACGAGCAAAGGGATCACCGGAAAGGATGCGCAATTTCTCTTGGATTCAGTGGGTATTACGGTCAACCGAAACACGATTCCGTTTGAGCAGTTAAGCCCGTTCGTTACATCGGGTCTTCGGCTGGGGACACCTGCTCTTACCAGCCGCGGCATGATGGAGAGTGAAATGTTGGAAGTCGCTCGATTGTTAAGTCAAGCGATTGCTTTTCGAGACGATCCAGCAGCTTTAGACAGAGTTCGGCAGGGTGTCTTCGGACTGACTTCCCAATTTCCGCTTTGGTTTTCGTGATGAACGACGCAACGGTCGTCAGCCACCCTCTGATCCAACACAAGCTTGGTTTGCTTCGTGACCGTCATACCGAGACAAAAGAATTCCGCGAACTGGTCGAAGAGATCAGTATGCTACTGGCTTACGAAGTCTTTCGCGATCTCCCCGCCGCTTCCGTTCCGATTGAGACGCCTTTGGCCAGCACTTCCGGCCAGATGATCGATGGAAAAAGTATCGCCGTGATCCCGATCCTCCGCGCGGGATTGGTAATGGCTTCCGGTATTCTACGCCTTCTGCCCAATTCCAAGGTTGGACACATCGGGCTGTACAGAGATCCTGGAACGCTCTCCCCGGTGCGCTACTATTACAAACTGCCCAGTCATCTGGAGGAGAAGCAAGTGATCGTGCTGGATCCGATGTTGGCTACCGGTGGTTCGGAATTCGCCTTCTTTCCATTTTTGGTACTCGTCCTGAAGCCACAAAAATGGCACCTGTGGTTAGGATCTTATCCGGTGACGGTCGCTTCCAACATGTTCTGGTGGTGACCGCGCAGCACAGAGAAATGCTGGATCAGGTCATGGAATTATTTCATTTGAAGGCCGATTTTGATTTGGACATCATGCGGAAACGCCAAAGCTTGAGTCAAATAACCACCCGCAGTTTATCAGGTTTGGACCGCGTGATTGAACAGGTCAAGCCAGATTTAATTTTGGTTCACGGCGACACAACGACCACCTTTGCCGGTGCTTTATCCGCCTATTACCATCAAATCCCAGTAGCCCATGTGGAGGCAGGTCTGCGTTCCGGAGATCGTTTGAATCCATACCCGGAAGAACTGAACCGTATCTTGACCGATGA
>JAPLHX010000320.1 GCA_026389415.1 Coprothermobacterota bacterium
CCCCCCTCCGTGCGGTATTTCTTTCTGTGGAAAAAAGGGGGCCGGCTCAGGGAGACACTTGGTTGTCATGCTGAGCGCGAGCGAAGCATCTTGCAGTTGAATTGTGGGGTGAACTGCCAGACCCTTCGCAAAGACGGCTCAGGGAGACACTTGGTTGTCATGCTGAGCGCGAGCGAAGCCCTGCCCTCGAGCGCGAGCGAAGGAATCTTGCCTCGAAAGCCTGGCCTCGAGCCCTTCGCTTTCCTTCACTTCGTTCGAGGACAGGGCTTCGCTCGCGCAAGATCCTTCGCTGCGCTCAGGACGACAATCTCTATTGTCTCCCTGAGCCAGCCCCCTTTTTTCCACAGAAAGAAATACCGCAAGGAGGGTGAAGTGAGAACTGAGTTCAGTGGTATCGAGAGGCGCTTGAACGAACTCTGCGAACGCAAATGCAGACTCAAGTCGCTTCGCGCCATATCATTTATTGCGTCACAGGTGAAGGAATAGACCGAGGCGTGGTATAATGCGGTTGGTTAGAAAGAGCTTGAATTCACTAACCCGGAGCGGAGTGAAGAGAAATGAAGCGGAGAATTGGATTTTGGACCTCTGGCTTTGTCAGATGGATTTATCTTTTCTAAGTGTGTGCTCTTTCCCTTGCTTTGCTGAGCCTTCCAAACATCAAATCAGCCCAAGCTGCAGGACAAGTTTGCCTGCCCACCTTTCTCTCTTGCTTTGGGGTTCTGCGGAATTCATTTGTCAGGTATGTCGTCTCTAGGGATGGGCAAAGAGTATACTGGCACCGAAACGAGCGACACTCCACATCGATCGCATTTGATTTCGCCGCCTCTCTTTTCGTTGCCCGCCTCAAGGGGAGATAAACCATGAATCACCGAAGAAGGATAGCGCACCCAGTGTTCCTAGTTTTGCGAGATGGGGGGAAATGATCCCCCTCAAAGTGCTTTTCGCAGAAGACGATCGGTTGGACCAATTGGCGTTCGAACGATTCGTGGAAGAACACGGCCTGCCGATCACCTATCTGCTGGCGGGATCGCTGAACGAAGCCAAATGCCTTGTGGGCCAAGAGAAATTCGACGTGATCGTCGTGGACTATTCCTTGGGGGACGGAACGGCGATGGACTTGCTGCCGTTCGCAGCGGGCATTCCCGTAATCCTGATTGCGGGCACGAGAGACGAGGAGATTGCCGCTCGCGCTTTCACAGCAGGGATCTCCGATTCCCTGGTCAAAGACATCGGTCGCAACTACCTGGAACAATTGCCGGAACGAATAGAGAAAGCCGTGGGACGACGGCTGCGCTCGGTGGAGACTTTACAGGAGAACCAAGCGCTGTATCGCCGCGTGGTGGACACGGCCAACGAAGGGATCCTGGTGTCGGACGAAACCCACCGCACCACCTTCGCCAATCGACGCATGGCGGAGCTGTTGGGCTATACCCCCGAGGAGTTGCTTGGGCGATCGATGGAGGAGTTCATTTTCCCCGAGGATCTGGCCGATCACCGACAACGGATGAGCAACCGCCGCCAGGGGGTCGGTGAGCAATACGAGCGACGTCTCCGTCGCCGGGATGGGAGCACACTTTGGACCAGCGTCTCCGCCACGCCCATCCTGGAGAACGGCGAATTCCGCGGATCGATCGGGCTGTACACCGACATCACCGAGCGCAAACGGATGGAGGAGGCGCTGCGGGAAAGCGAGGAAAAGTACCGGGCGCTGGTGGAGAACGCCAACGAGGCAATCATTGTCACCCAGGACGGGGCGCTGAAGTTCGCCAACCCCAAGGCGAGCAAGTTGTTCGGCTATTCCCTCCAGGAGGCGGTCGGCCGACCCTTTGTAGAATTCATCCACCCCGATGACCGATACCTGGTGGCCGAGCGGTATCGGAAACGGCTGGAGGGCCAGGTTTCTACGGTTGTGTATCCATTCCGCACGATCCACAAGGATGGCTCGATCCGATGGGCGGAGATCAACTCGGTGCGGATCGCCTGGGAAGGCAGACCGGCCATTATGAGCTATCTGAGCGACATCACCGAGCGCAAGCAAGCAGAGGAGGCGCTGCGGGAGAGCGAAGCAAAATACCGCCTGCTGGCAGACAATACGGTTGATGGGATATGGCTTCTGGACATGAACTTCAAGCTTATGTACTGCAGTCCCGCATCGGAAAAACAAAGCGGTTTCACGTTACAGGAGATAATGGAGATGTCGCTGGAGCAGTACTTCACTCCGGAGTCGCTCCATGTGGTGGCTGAATCATTTTTAGAGGAGATGCCCAAGGTAGAGGCCGATCCGGACTATAATCCCATCCTTACTCTTGACTTGGAGTTTTATAAAAAAGACGGCACAGCCTTTTGGGCGGAATCCAAGTTCAGCATCGTCCGGGATAAGCATGGCAAACCGGTATCAATACTGGGCCTGGCAAGGGACATCACCGAGCGCAAGCAGCTGGAAAAAGCACTGCGGGAGAGCGAAGCAAAATACCGCAGCCTGGTGGAAACAGCCATCGAAGGCGTTGCGTCCATCGACCTGAACGGCAACCTGACATTTATCAACGACGCGCTCTGCCGCATGACCGGGTATACGCAAGATGAGCTATTGAACAAACCGTTTGCCGGCCTCCTGCACCCGGACGATTTGCCGGCACTAATGGAAGCGTTCCTCTCCGAGGTTGCTGGTACCAGGACTGGTCCCATCATCGAGTTCAGGGGAATCCCTAAAACCGGTCAGAGCATCTGGTTTTCCACTCAGCCCACGGCAATCACGATCGATGGCAAGATCATCGGGTTCAACGCCATACTGCACGACATCACCGAGCGCAAGCGGGTGGAGGAATCCTTGCGGGAGAGCCAGAAACAATTCCAAGCACTGACTGAAACCACAAGTGACTTTATTTGGGAAATGGACGTCAACGGTGTTTACACCTATTGTAGCCCGCAAATCAATGAACTCTGGGGATACAAGCCGGAGGATATGATTGGGAGAAGACCGTTCGACCTTATGGTACCCGAAGATAGAGAACGGGCTATAAAGATGTTCCGTACAATATCGGAGTCTCCACGCTCGTTCAAAGGAATGGAAACCAGCAGTCGGGATAACACCGACCGAATTGTGGTGTTGGAGACCAGCGGTGTCCCTTTTTTCGACATTGATGGCAGGCTGTGTGGTTACCGTGGCATTTCCCGCGACATCACCGAGCGCAAGCGGGTGGAGGAATCCTTGCGGGAGAGCGAAGAGAGTTTTCACAGCTTGTTTGAGAACTCGACCATCGGTCTTTACCGCACCACGCCTGACGGAAGGATTCTTCTGGCCAATCCTGAGTTATGCCGAATGCTGGGCTTCCCTACTTTCGAAGAGCTGGCTCGTCGAAATCTGGAGGAGGAAGGCTTTACGACGGAGTATTCTCGCCAAGCGTTCCGACAAGAGATTGAAGAGAAGGGGGAAATCCGGGGCTTAGAATCGGCGTGGAAACGGCGCGACGAGACCATCCTTTTCGTTCGGGAAAGCGTTCACACGGTGCGGGATGCAGAAGGCAGTGTCCTCTACTACGAGGGAACAGTGGAAGACATCACCGAACGCAAGCGCGCGGAGGAGGCGCTGCGGGAGAGCAAAGAACGCCTGGAACTGGCGCTGATTGGCGGCGATCTGGATTCTACGATTGGGATCTACAGACCGGTAGGGTGTATACCGACGAACGGTATCTCAGCATGCTCGGCTATGTTCCAGGCGAAATCGATCTTGGCTGGAGGGCGAACTGGGAGCAGCAGGTGCATCCCGACGACCTGAGCTTCGCCAACTATCCCGTCCAATCCGATTTGTGGGGAGAGACGCTTACCTATGATGAAGAGTACCGGATGCGCCACAAGTCCGGCGAGTGGGTGTGGGTAAGGGACCGCTCTCAGATTACCGCTCGCGCTGCCGACGGCCAGCCGTTGCGGGTGACGGGGATCCACGAAAACATCAACGAGCGCAAGCGGGTGGAGGAAGCGCTCTACTTCAGCAATCAGCGGTTGGAACTGGCGCAACGGTCCGCTGGGGCGGGGATATGGGACTGGGACATCACTCGACAGCATTTGGACTGGTCGAGAGAGCTGTTTCTCTTGTTTGGACTGGATCCTGATGAGACCGAAGCCACCTTCGACATTTGGCATCAAGTGCTTCATTCTGATGATCGAGAGATCGCTTCTCACCGCATTGACCAGGCGATCGCGGACAAAATCCCGCTCATCAGTGAGCATCGCGTCATCCATCCAGACGGCCAAGTGCGTTGGATCAGGGCGTTGGGAAACACGATTTATGATCCAACGGGGCAGCCCCTTCGCATGGCCGGCATCTGCATCGACGTCACCGAGCGCAAGCAGGCCGAGGAGGCGCTTCAGAAAAGCGAGGCCTTGCTCAACGATGTCAGCGAGATGGCCAGGGTGGGCGGGTGGGAACTCGATGTGGAAACGAAGCAAGTCCTTTGGACCAGCGAGACCTACCGGATTCACGAGATTCCCGAAGGAGAGAAAATCGATCTGCCACAAGCGCTTCTCTTTTTTGATCTATCGCAGCGGTCCACCTTGGAAACGGCGCTGCAACGTTGTGTGGAGACAGGGGAGGGGTTCGATCTGGAGCTTCCCTTCACCAGTGCGCAGAGCAGGCATCTCTGGACGCGGGCCCTGGGACGTGCAGTGAAAGCGGACGGCAAAGTCGTAAGGCTGACGGGAACTTTCCAGGACATCACCGAGCGCAAGCAATTGGAAGAGCGGATCCGTCAGGTCCGCGGCGACCTGCTCTTCGCCGTCTCCCACGACCTGAAGTCCCCCATCCAAACCCTGCGCCAAACCCAGGAGATGCTAAGCCAGCTCCCACCGGCGGAAGCTCTGGCCCGCTTCCAGGAGTACGGCGAGATCTGGCGGCGCAACCTGCAGCGCCTGGAGCGGATGATCAACAACCTGGTGGACAGCCAGCGCGGCGAGGAAGACCATTTCCCCCTCCTTCTCGCCCCCTGCGATCCAACGGAACTAGTCAAGCGGGTGGCGGAGGACCTGACCGGCTACGCCCTGGCCCTCCAGATACAGTTCGATCTGAAGCTGGAAGCCGTGCCGGAAGGCTCCTGCGACGAGGAGACCCTTGCCCGGGTGGTGGAAAACCTGCTGACCAACGCCATCAAGTTCTCGCCCCAAGGAGGACGGGTCGAGGTCCGCCTAGGGATTGAGGGAGACACCCTCCTCCTGGAGGTGGAGGACCACGGCGCCGGCATCCCCTCCCAAGAGCAGGAGCAGCTCTTCCAGCCCTTCCAGCGGAGCCGCTCGGCCCAACAAAAGGGAATCCCCGGCACCGGCCTGGGCCTCTACGTCTGCCGCCGCATCGTCGAGGAACATGGCGGTACCATCACCCTAACAAGCAGGGAAGGTCAGGGGACGAAAGTGACCGTTCGCCTGCCGTGGAGGGTTGAATAAGGAGACGTCCGTCCCATGGGTCCACCCCTGGTGCGGTTGGGCATTACACAACGCGGTGGGCCTGACAAAAGAGCATCGCCGGTCTGATGATCGCCCGTAGCTAAATGCTCACTGCCTATGGTTCGACAATCTACCTTGCAACTGTGCTAATTAGCCAGAGCGGCACATAATACTGGGAGAGGATTTGCTCACCGGAGCAAAAGACGATAGGAAGGTGATCCGAGTCATGTCCACTGACTTGCTGGCAACGCCCTGCCTGCTCTATTGCGGGTCCTGCCGTTATTACTTCAACCATCGCTGTAGGGGGTGTGGCAGCCAAGATCGGCCCGGTTGCCCGGTGTTTGATTGCTGCCGAACCACCAGGCAGCTTCGTTTCTGCACGGAATGCGCTGATTTTCC
>JAPLHX010000104.1 GCA_026389415.1 Coprothermobacterota bacterium
CTTGGGGAAGAACATGGCCGAAGAGGGAAGATCGAGCGGTTGAAGAAAAAGGCTACCGGTCCGGCGACCGTACAAGGGTGCTTGGTAGCCCAACACCTCTGCCTCCATAATTCCGACATACGAACCACAGAGCACCAGCACTACCTGCGATTGCCTGAGCTGCTGATCCCATGCTTTCTGCAAAATCGATGGGATCGCCTTGTTGCCACTGATCAAATAGGTGAACTCGTCCAACACCACGATGGGTCGGCCAGGCAGATCGGCCAGGGCCAGGAAGGCTGCTTCCCAGGTGGGAAAGACGAACCCTTCCGTCCCTTGGGGGTGGGTAAAGGCCCAGATCTGTCGGGAAAAGGAAGTGAGCTGCTCTTGGTCGGAACTGAGGGTTGCAATGAAAAAGAGGTGAGGTTTCCCTTCGCAAAACGTGCGCAGCAGCTCTGTCTTGCCGACCCGCCGGCGTCCATACAGGACGTATAGTTCGGCCTGCCCAGAAAGGTATAGGCTCTCTAGTTGCACTCGTTCTGCATCCCGGTCTATGAACATCGCGACCTCCAAGAATACGAATCACGATTATTATAATCACGATTCGCATATCATTCCAGCCTCCATACGGGGATCAGGGATTACGAGAGTGTGGGGATGACGGCACCTTTTCAAATCGAAAACGCCCGGCAATCGCCGGGCGCTTTCGCGCGCAAGAAGGAGGAGCTTTGGGTTATTAAGGGTTTCCGGGAGGCGGTGGTGGAGGGGTGACCCCGCCGGGACTGAAGAGCAACTCGCAGGATTGCTTGGCCTGCAACCAATATCCTTTCCCCGGTTCCAGCTTGCCAACCTCGTTGGCCGTCTGGTACTGACTTCCGTTCCACCAGAAGAGATAGCGGACGATCACACCGGCATCCGCCGCCTGATCCAGGGTGTAGGTGACACCCCCGGCACGGATGTGGACATCGCCCCAGTTGACATCTTCCAGGTAGGGAAGGCCGACCATGTTCCAGCCGACGGCCAACGGAACCGTCTTCGATTGGTTGAATCGTTCCCCCGACACCACGTAATTTAAAGCGTTGGGGCTCTTCAACCAGTACCCCTTCCCCGTTTCCAGGGTGACCTGATCGTTCATCACGTAGCCGGGAATCAGCGGATTCCAGGAAAAGATCATCCAGCCGACAGGCAGACCGCCAAACACGGCGGACGGGCTGGCGCTGGTGGTCAAGGGCAAGGAGATCATGTTCCAATTCTGCAGCAAATGGAAAGTGAATTCATGCACGGCAGATTCGATTTGGAAGTTGGCATTGGATGTATCCAGCACGGTCCCATTGTTTACGCTGGTCACCCGCACCCGACAGGCGGTGGAGACCGGTCCGGTGACGGTCCAGCTCTGGTTGCCATCGTTGGCCGTGCCGGCAAAGAGCGTCTCCCAGGCGGATCCCCCGTTGCGGGAGAGCTCGATTATGACATTACCTGACAGGTTGGCAGAACTCCATTGGATGGCTCGGCTCTCACCCACCGTCCAGCTTTCCCCACCGTTGGGATTCAGCACGTCGATGGTCGGTGAGGGTTGGGGTTGCGGCACTTCCATCTGCACGCCGGCATTCTGGCTGCCCCCGTCAGAGGAGAAGGCGATCTCCGTCTGGTAGATCCCGGGAGACTTTCCCGTCCGGTTGACGAAAATCTGCAGCTCGATCTCGCTGTGCGGCCCGATCGTGCCGGATGCGGCCGAGGCGGAGATCCAGTCCGCCGGGGACGTGGCGTTCCAGTGCAAATCCGCCCCACCCTCGTTGCGCACGGTCAGGGCCTTCTGCCCTTCGGCAGTGCCGAAATCCAGATTGGGGGAGGGCAGGGAAAGGATCGGTGGATCGGCCGGCGGTGTACCGCCGATGGTGAAGTTGCCATCCGATGTGTCGTGGGCCTCCGGGCTGCTGACGCTGGTCACCCGTACCCGACAGGTGGTGGAAACGGCTCCGGCTACGGTCCAGCTCTGGCTGCCGTCGTTGGCTGTGCCGGCAAACAGGGTTTCCCAGGCGGATCCCCCGTTGTGGGAAAGCTCGATGACGACGTTACCGGTCAGGTTGGCGGAAGTCCAAGTGATGGCGTGGTTGGAGCCTAGCGCCCACGTCTCCCCGCCATTGGGGGAGGTCACGCTGATCGTCGGTGAGGGGGGCGGTGTGCTGCCGATGGCGAAGTTGCCATCTGATGTGTCGTTCGCCTCCGGGCTGTTGACGCTGGTCACCCGTACCCGACAGGTGGTGGAAACGGCTCCGGCTACGGTCCAGCTCTGGCTGCCGTCGTTAGCTGTGCCGTCAAAGAGCGTCTCCCAGGCGGATCCCCCGTTGCGAGAAAGCTCGATGACGACGTTACCAGAGACCCCGGATGAGCTCCATTGGATGGCTCGGCTCTCGCCGACCGCCCACGTCTCCCCGCCATTGGGGGAGGTCACGCTGATGGTCGGCGAGGGGGGCAGAGAACCGCCCGTGGTGAACGCTTTCAGGCAGACGTTGGCGTGGGAGAATTGCGTGGTCAGGTCGGTCCAGGATTCTCCATCAGAACTGAAGTAGCTCTCTCCGGCGTTGGCGGTGGCTTGGCTGGAGTAACCGGACAATGCATCTTCCATCGGCACGGGATAATCATAGCCCGGAGTGGTCAACTTAACAGCGACGATGAAGCCTTGGCCTGACGGCAAGGCCACTACACTGTCCAACGGAATGGTGTGATACCCGGAGAATTCGATGGTACCGCTCTTCCTGAATTGCTTGCTTGATAGCGCACCTCCCGAGTAGATCTCGTAGGAAGCGTTCGCTACCGGCGTGTAGAAACTGACGGCTGCCAGGCTTTGCCCATCACCGGCGGTGAAGGCATTGGCGAACCAGGCCGTGTTTCCACCGTATCCAGCAGAACTCGTCCAACCAAGAGGGTCGTACTGGTAGATCGCGCTGAAGTTGTCGGCGGGCTCGGCTAGGTTGAAGGAAACCAGTTCTTTGCCGACCCAACTGTCGTAGTAGGAGATGTAGAAGTAGCCGCTCTCTCCCCATCCGGATCCCCAACTGTTGCGCACGATGAAGGCGCCATTGCCCGCCGGCACTGAGGTGAATCGGCTGGCAGCGTAGTTGTCGTCCCAGCCGACGATGGCCACAGCATGATTTCGGGAATTGCTGCCGGGATAATAGAAAGCGGCCGTGGAAGAGTTGTAGTACCCCCCATTCCAGTAGAAGGAGGTGTAGACGGCACCGTATGTGGTGATGGCTGCCTTGGCGGAATCGTTATCCAGCGGCCCGGAGCGGCCGGGATAGAACAGCGCTTGCTGCAGGTGTTTTTGTACCGACAACCCCTGGGGGACTCCGGGGGAAGGATAGGGATCGTCTGCCTCGTTGATGGCGCCCCCCCAGCGAGCCAGGTAGGCGAGGGCCATGTCTGCGTTGCCGCCGCCAGTCTATGGCTCTGGATCGAACCCACTGGTGTTGACCATGTTGTCTTCCGAAAAATTCCACGATTCTACCGGGAGCAGGGAGGACTCCAGCGATCCGTAGGCGGCGAACGCCCAGCAGGTGCCGTAGGGGTTTTGGTTGCGGACATCGGTGAGCTTATTACCCGTGGTGCGCAGGTCGAACGAGGAAGGATAGGATTGGGCCGTGCGCCGACCGGCGACCCCTCCCGTACCGACCAACTGCGATCGATCCAGAGGAGACGGGATCAAGCCATAGGAAACTGCGCGGTCGCCATCGCTGAAGGATCGAGCCACTGCCTTGGCTTGAAAGGATAAAAATTCGGAGTTAGCCGGAGCCAGAGCCATCCAGCCCTCCGGTGCAGGGGAAGATCCTTCTGCGATCAAGGGCATGAATGGCAAAACTAAAGCCAGGATCAGGCCAGCAATTAGAAAGCCCAGGCAAACTCCGCTTCTCTTGCTCATTTCTCACTTCCTTCGCCCTTCCGGCAAGACCGGCAAGGGTTATTTCGTTCCCCTATACTATACCACATACCACACAATACGAGCGGACATACCCCACCTTGGAGATCTATCACGGGGTGGGCGGTCGGATTTCCTCCACCCGGTCGACCCGCCACGCGCCATCCTCCCGGACCACGGTGTAGAGAGCCCGCTTCGTTACAGAATTGCCGGTTTGATAGCTAGTGATGATGTTCGTCTCTACCAACATCGCCGATCCGGATGGCGTCTCGCTAATCAATTCCCAGCTTTGGGAAGCGATTGACATCTTCTCCCGGGCGAGGCGATTGATCTCGCGGAAATCCTCCACGCTGATCTGGTCGCGTGCCTGTTTGGCCTGTAGGAGGTAGGCGCGGTCGTAATCCGCGGTGGAAAGCGATCGGAGATATTCGTCCACGACCTGGCTGGCTGTCTCACCGGTTGGTGAAGAAGTCGTGGTGGGTGTGCCTGAGGTCGCAGAAGGTGTGCTGGAAGT
>JAPLHX010000262.1 GCA_026389415.1 Coprothermobacterota bacterium
GCTCGGTGGAACGATCTTGTTGATTGTTCCCGGGATTATTTGGGGGATTCAGTATGCCTTTTATGGCTATCTGGTGATCGACGGCAAACTGTCTGCGATGGATGCACTGCGCCGCAGTGCGGAGATCACTCGCAACCACAAGGGCCATTTATTCCTCCTGGGTTTAGCACTCGCCGGCATCAATCTGCTTGGCGCCATTTGCTTCGGTATTGGCCTACTGGTGACGATGCCCATTTCCCTGATGGCTACAGCGGATGTCTTCCGCCGACTCTCCGCCGCCATCCCTGTCGGACCATTTCAGACGCTGCCTGTCACCACGCAAGCACCAGCATGAAACATAGTCGGTTCCCTGATCATCGGAGTTGTGCCATCTGAACCGGAAGCGTTTCTTCTGACCCCCTATCGTAAATAAGCGTGCCGACAAGCCCGCGCAGGAGATTGCCGAGAACTGGCCTTTCGCCTACAATAGTACGGTTGCAAAGAGATGTTGGGCCGAAAGAGCCCGACATTCTCTTTTATGCATTCACTCCAATGGAATGGACGATTGAAGATCTACTGAAGGACAAGGGCGCAACACTCGAAGCCAAAGAGTCTGCGGAGAAGAAACCTGTCAAAAAGAAAGTGCTCACCGCCCCGGTCAAGAAACCAACCAAGAAGGTGGAGCATAGAGTTGGAATGGTCATTGTTTCTGCCGAGGGTACCGGGGATTTTCTCACTCTGGCCGAAGCTGTTGAAAAAGCGCCTCCCGGTGATGTCATTCGGGTGTTGCCCGGTATCTACCGCGAACACCTGATTGTGGAACGCGCCGTGCAGATCGTTGGGGACGACAAAATGGAAGTGATCGTGGAGACGGAAGGCAATCCCGGCATTCTGATTCGTCATTCCGCCGTTCTGTTGAAAAACCTGACGATTGTCGCTTTAGAAAACCCAGGGTTCGCCATCGAAATCGTGCAAGGTGAAGCGAGACTGGAAGCCTGCGAGATTACATCTGGTCTGGGGGGTGGTGTTTGGATTCGCGGAGAGCAAGCCAACCCAATCATCCTGGATTGCCGCCTGCAAGAGTGTTTTTCGGAAGGGATCCTGGTATCGGAAGACGCGCAGGGCGCGATTGAGTCTTGCGAAATCGCCGCCTGCGCGATCGGTTTGGCAGTCCGCGACGGAGGAGATCCTCTGGTGCAGCGTTGCCGGATCCAAGACAGCCGGGTCGGTGTCTCCTGTCAAGCAGGGATGGGTTCTTTTGAAGAATGCCGAGTCAAAAAGAACGAAACTGGATTCCACCTTCAGGGAGTGACCCATTCGGTTGTGTCGGATTGTAAAGTGTATGGCAATCGGGATGGTTTCCGCATCGAGGGCAACTGGCAGGGTGAAATTGAAGACTGTCAGATTGAACAAAACAAGCGTTTCGGGATCTGGATTGATCAGAGTGAACCAAACCTGCACCGGAATCGAATCCGCGCCAATATGACCGGGATCCTACTGCACCAGTGCGGAGGTTCAGTGCAAGAGGGGTGCGTGATCGATCAGCGCGCCCATGGCATTGTTGTCACCGGCAAGGGCAGACCGCAGATCGCTGCTGTCGAAATCGGCGATAACGGTCTTGCGGGAATTGTAACCAGTCAAGGTGCCAATCCGCGCGTGGGTGGCGGAACCAAAATCCGCAACAACGACAGTGGCATCCTTTCCCTCCGGCTTGGTTCCGGCCAATTTGAGGACTGCGAGATTTATGAAAACAAAGGTCCGGGCGTCTGGGTTTTAGCCGGAGGCCGTCCGTCTATCAGCGAGCGCACACTGATCCGCGACAATGCAGCACAGGGCGTATTGGTGGAAAAGGGCGGGGGAGGGCACTTTTCCGGACCGGTTACAGGCAATGGCACCTATGGATTTGAGATTGAGCCTGGTGCAAACCCCACGCTCTTTTACGATTTTCTACCCAAACACGTACGCGATAATGGATTGGGAAACCGCTATGATCGTTTGCAGGTTAGCCATCCGCGGGTTACCAGTCCCCGTCCTGCTCCAGCAGGGCAAGAGTTGGTCTTGGAGGCGGAAGAAACTGCCACAGAGGAAGAAACCAGATCACCCCGTCATTATGCAGCCTGGGTGTGGACGTTTCCGATTTCCTTCCGCGAGAGCCAGGCAGGAGCACTACAAGCACTTGGGTTCTTCTTACAAAAAGTGCTGGAGCCATTTGTAACGGGAGCTTTGCATGTCCTGCCCGGATCGATGAAAACTGAGCTGCGTTTGGGTCTGGTCGAGGGGACGCTGCAGGTCAGTGACTTGGAATTGGAGGGAGTGGCCCAACGCTTATTGGAAGAAAATGCCATACCACGTGTATTCCAGGACTGCTTGGATGCCATGCAACCCTATTTGGAAGAGGGAACGGAACGCCCCTATGCGGAATTCATTCGCCAGCTAGGAGATGAGGAGGCCCGGTTTAAAGCCACAGTTGTGAACCGGATCCTGCATCATTTGCAAAGACAGTGGCAACACCATCCACCGGATCCCAGTGTAGTGTCCCTGCAAGAAGCGCCAGTGATGGAAGAGCTAGCGGAACCGAAAAAAATCCCCGAAGCATCTACCCGACCAGCCATAGTTCCCGCGATCGAAAGCCCAAAATCGGTGGAGCCTTCAACGATTCCCGTCCACCTGCTTGGAGGGGAAGGGGAGGATCTAGCGGAACGCCGCAAACGGGCAGAGAAATTCGGCAAGAAAGAAAAGGAAAAAGATAAGGGAAAAACCCGCGAAGAGTGACGGATTTACCCTTCCACCATCGCGCCAAGTTGTCGTTGAATCAGTTCCAGTGTCCTAAGCAATGAACCATCGACTTTTTCCCGCAAGCCAATCAACTCGAGCAATAAGGGCATCACTTGCTCTTCGGTGGCCATTCCAAGATCCACGGCAGTTTCAGCGGCATAGACCAGGTCTACAAACGCCTGTTCATCCTGAGTCGGCAGTGGTTGACCCAAAATCCGGGTGATCGTGCTATGCCGTTCTCGATCCAGAGTTTCGTCTTCTTGCCGAAAGAGTTCCTCCAGCATTTGTAAGTCTTCTTGTTCCAGAGTCCAGCCGGAACCACCCAGGTTTTCCTCCAGGTGCGATACGGTAGAGGGCCCACAGAGTGCACAAAGGATGGTTGGCTGGGACAATACCCAAGCGATGGCCGCCTGCACGATCGTTTTGCCATAGTGGCTTGCCAGGCGCTGAAAATGGGCCATCACGCGCAAGGCGGAAGCGAACTGCTCCCGCTGGAACAGGGGATCGACATTGCGCAGATCTCCAGGTGGAAAGGTATGGCCCGGATGGATGGTTCCGGTTAGAAGCCCACGACCGGTCGTGCTGAATGCCAATCCGGCGATTCCATGTCTTTCCAACAGGGGTAGGTAGCGCGTGCGGGCGGCACGAGCCACGGCGCTGAGCTCCATCAACATCGAGAACGGGCGCCCCCGTTCTAGATACTCCTGCACCCGCACAGGTGGAAGATGGCCGATTCCGTACCGACGGATTTTTCCTTGTTGCACCAGTTCTTCCAAGGTGGAAATGGTCTCCAACACGGGTGTACCGGGGTCATCGAAATGAACCTGGTACAAATCAATCCAATCCGTACGCAGGCGTTTCAGGCTTTCCGTGCAAGCAACCCGAATATGAGCAGGAGAGAGATCGCGTTTCCCTTCAGCCGTGATCCCTACCTTGGTGGAAAGGACCACTTGCCGGCGGTGTGTGACCAGGGCATCGCCCAGGATCGACTCTGCCTCTTGGCCGTACCCCTCCGCCGTATCGAAGAAGGTGACCCCTAGATCCACCGCCCTAGCCAGCATTCGAGCGAATTCCGTGCGATCTTTTACGCCATAGGCGCCGCCCAGCGCACAGCAGCCGATGCCAATTTACGAAACTGAGATTCCCGCAGCTTGACGGTAATTCATCACAGACCTCCTATGGGATCAGACGAATCCAAACGCAAGGGCGAAAGCGCTTCCTCCAAGCGCGCAGCGAAATCCAGTGCTCGCTGAGCTCTCTGTTCCGCATACGGCGGACTTTCCCAGCTA
>JAPLHX010000139.1 GCA_026389415.1 Coprothermobacterota bacterium
AGGATCCGATCATAATAGTATTTCAGGCGACTGATACCGTGAGACTCGATCCCGCGCAGATCCGCTGCGATCAGAACTTCGGCCGAGATGGCCGCATCGTCGGGCGGAACGCCCAGTTTAGTGAAAACGTCGCGCATGAATTGTTCCAGCGTTGGAACAGCAACCCAGATTTCTTCCGTCATGAACCGATTTTACAACAGTGGGCTGGGTAGTATGACAACGAGCTCCAAATTGGCAACTATTTTCCCACGAAAATCTTATCTCCCTCGATCCGGGTGGGGTGCACGACGATGGACCGCGGTGGCTTGACCGATTTGGCCAATGTTAAGGCAAACCCGGAGAAACTGGTCCAACGGACCACATGGCCGTCGATCAAATCAAACTGCGAATGATGGTTGGGACAAGTAATCACCGTTCCTTCCAGAGTACCGCGGGATAGATCCCCGCCCAGATGGGGGCAGCGATTCTGTGCGCAGTAAAAGCGGTCCCCTACTCTGGCAATCAGCAGTTCTTGTCCCCCTACGCTCACTTTTTTCATCTCTCCATCGTTTAGCTCATTTGTATTCAACGCGTCCACCAAATCGTCTGTCATTGTTTACCCTCCTATGTTTGCCTAATGATACAGGGCACGGCGGATCACTGTCCGGGCGGTGATCAATTCGTAGAGCTCGACAGCCAGTGGATGCCCCAGGTCCCCACAAAAACAAATCGCAGAGGATGAACCGCGCTACCGCTTCCGATCACCAGGATTCCTTCTTTGCGCAGATCTGCATCGCTTGAACCCATGCATCCCAAGGTCTTTTCAAGACGATCTGCTCAAACCCGCTTTTCGATTCCCCCATCGTTGGGTGGTTCTGATCTACAATGGCAAGAAAAGGCAACTATGTCGCCGTCCCGCAGGTTTAGTGCATCGCGCAGATAGCGGTCACTGGCAATTTCTGCAACTCCAGGGCGTAAACCCTTTTCTGGGAAAACAATCGCACCGGGGAACTCCCCTTCGATCTCTACCCGCAAAGCGCGCACGGCACTGAACCGGCGCTCCTTCAGCACGAACGACTCGATTGGGTAGTTCGCGTTTTGATAGAGGCACGCCCACTCCGGTCTACCCAGTTTCAAGTTGAGCGTTCCAGGGTAAACCGGGGCACCAATCAGCCGCTGCAAAGCCTTGCAGTAGGGTTCAAGCGAGAGGAAGAACTGACCCTTGCCCAAACCGGGGATCACTCTTCCCCAATAGTCGTTTGCCTTGTAATTCTTCGCTGCTATTCGGTTCAAAGTCTCCCCAGGATTTCCCATTTCTTTGTGTTGAACTCAGACTCGGAAAGCGCTCCTTGTTTGAAAAGCTGGTACAAGGTCCAGATGGCCTGGGCTGATTCCTCGCTGTTTGCAGTGGGTCGATCGAGCGTTGATCGTTTGAAACGACTCCATTCTTCTTCAGTGAACAAACCTTCTTGCAGCAATTGTGCGAATCTTGAGAAACCCTCAGCAGTTTCTTGGGATTTTAAGGTCGTCGCTTTTCTGTCAAATGGATTGGTCGTCACGGGAGGATAGTAAACATATTTTTTTAGCGGCGAGCGCCAGAGGAGCTCTACCACGGCTGCAATGATACCAATCTCGATCCAAGCCTTCACCAGGATCACGGAGACTACCGGCCATGGCAGCGGGTAAGGAATGCCCCAAACGCTGAGGGTCAGGTAAGTGAGCAGCGATTCCGGGATGTAGCCGATGATTATGGCCAGAAACGGGATTTTCAGCCAGCGCATCAGCCACGCTACCAAGATACCGGTGACTGCTTTCAAAGGAAAGATCAGGAAATTGCCAAAGCGGATCGATGGCGGGATACCGATAATAAGACCAGTAGCTCCACCGGCAAACGGGCCCAGAAAAACAGCCGCAATCATCGTAGCAAGATGGGAGAAATCCAAGGCGACCTGTGAACCGAAGAGGGGTATTTGCAGGCTGACATAACCCAGCACCACACCGACGGCTGCAAGAATCCCGACGCGGGCGATCAGTCCAGTTCTATTCCCTGACCCGAGCTGATCCCCGGGTGATGTTGGATGGGAACCGCTTGTCTCTTTTTTTTTCATGCAAGAACCTCGAAAGAGATTCCTTTGGGCACAGCAAAACCTTTTTTCATCCGGACTGTCACCGTCGGCCTTGGAATCTCACCAAGTCTGCATTCAATGCTAGTGGGCTTTACCACCGGTCGGGGAATTTCACCCTGCCCCAAAGGTTGCCTTTTATTATATCGAAGAGAATGCGGAAGGGAAAGGGCTAGCTAGATTCCCAACTGATCAATCGGTCTCCCGGTCTCCCGGGCAAAGCTTGTCCAAAGGAAGGATCATGCAGTCTCCCAGGATCAGCCCGTCTTTGGCTCGCTCTCCAATAATTCGAGGGCGCTGGATCCATCCGTGTAAGTAGAAGCGGTCCGGCGTTCTTCCTCCCAGCAGGATGGGCAAACGCCAGGGCTCACCATGATGGAACGTGATTTGGAGAATTCGGGATGAGCGTTCCACCGCTTTCACCTTGCGCAATGTCATACAAAAGAGAGCGTCTTCACTCCACGCACCAGCTGGAATTACTCGCCAGGGCAAGCGCCCTCTCATCTTGGCAAATCGCCGGTCGAACAAGCGCTGAACTTCGGCTTCCAACTTTCCAAGAGGGACTGGAAAACAGGCGAAGAATGGAGTCCGCAACGACGCTTTCCCCAGTCGCCGTTCCAGACTGGCCATGAAGGCAGATCCTTCCTCCGTCAATGCCAACAGACGAGACAAAGAGGCGC
>JAPLHX010000093.1 GCA_026389415.1 Coprothermobacterota bacterium
TGTGCTCAAGCTGCCACCGGAAATGGAAGTGGAATCCGGCGATGGAGAGGCGGAACTGGGGGAAGGTGGAGGGGTGGAACTGGGAGAGGGGCTGCCGGTGGCACCCGGGGGCTTAAACCGCAGGAAACCGCTCGTCATTCCCTCGAAAATCAGTTCCCCGCTCCCTTGGAGCTGGCCGTTGCTTTCGACCAGTGTTCCCGGGTAGGCAACGATTAGCTGATCCCAGCGATCCAGAAAGGGCATCTCCATCCGGATCGAACCGTCTGACTGACGCTGGAAACGAGGGGTATTTCCCCCCATCAGCCAGGCGAATGCCGCTTTATAGTCGACCCAGCTCAGGTCGAGGGTAACCAAACCAGGTTCGGTGGAGACTGCCAACTCTACCGTCAGCGTCGGGCCTCCGCGCAACTGGCTGGCCAGCTCCTCGGCGGTGAGGGTCGAGCCCGAAGGCAGGTGCGCGTACAAGAATCCCCGGCCGGATCCGTCCACTCGAATCTCGATCCGTCCGTTCCAGCGCAATCCCTCGTTCCAGGCGTCGGTGGGAGTGGGCGAGGGAGAGGGGCTCATCCAAGTGCCGGTGGGGGTGGGCGTGGGAGAGGGGCTAGCCGTACTCCCCGATTGGTAGGAAACCGTCCAACTGCGCTGGTTGGTGAAAGCCACCGTATCGGGGCCGATTTGCTCGCCGTTCGTCTGGACGATCGTGCCAGGCAAATGAAGGGTTAATTCGCCGTAGCGCGGGGTGCCATTGAAGGATAGCTTAATGATGTCGCCCGTGACGGTCCGTTTCCCATTGATCAGGACTTTGCCGATGCCGCTCTTGAAGTCACTCCACTTGAAAGAGAGCGACCAATTGTACTGGCCGGTTTCCATAATTCCCGCCAGCGTGATCCCGGCCACCTTGTCCAACTCGTCCCGGTAATAGAGCGCATCCTTGTCCGCATTGGGCGGCAGGTACATCCGCAGCTCTCCCTGGCCGCTCCCGTCAGTGTCCAACCAAACTTCCGTCTTCACCTCGGCGGGAGGATAGTTCACCAGCGCTTGTACTCCTGTCATTCCCAGAACCAGCGCCAGCCAGAGTGCCAGCACGAAACTCAACAAGCCTTTCATGGTACACCTCCTAAAAGCAAGTATAGTCGGTTTTCCAGCGAACGGGTGAAAGGGCAATCCGACTACCGCGGACAAGGGGCGATGCCTGCCATGTTAAACGCTGTCTTGCGCACCTACGCCCAGCGAGGTTATGCCCGCGCCGCGTTGGATTTCGAGTCCTTCAACCCAGAGGCCGCTGTCTTCTGGTCCCGTTATTTTCAGCCGATCTGCTTCTCTCTGATGCGCGTGCCGGAGAGCTAACACCTGCCGCTTCGTCCCGCTGAGTGATCCGGTAGCGAGGAACGTCCGCCTTATTTTTCAAACCAGTAAAGCCTGTGTTCACACCGCCATGCAGTTTGAGCGCTGAGTGCAACAGATTGTTAGGAATCCTTCGTATTCCGGTAGCATCTTTCTCCTTTCCGTAATTGACACCCGCCTTGCAGCAAACCAGAATTGATTCATCGACCAGGGAGGGTTGCGATGAGGGGTTCTTGCGGCTGAATTGGCTGAAGCCCAGGCGGGGGTCTAATCCCTGCATGACGAAGAAGAGCATACCGCCGCTGCAGCCATTCTCTGACGAATTCCCTTGCATCAGAAACCGGGAAAGGAAAAGGAGCGAATATCATGTGGAGAAATGAAGGCAGGTTTCGGATGAAGGCAGCGATCGTGCT
>JAPLHX010000220.1 GCA_026389415.1 Coprothermobacterota bacterium
TCCCCGGTCGCGTGTTGGATGATCCGATGCCGGACGGGCCTGCCCAAGGGCAATACATTACCCAGGCGGGGTTAGACCGCATGCTGGATGATTACTATATCAGCCGAGGATGGGATAACAATGGAATTCCAACTCAAGAGACTTTGAAAAAATACGCGATAGAAGAGGGGCTGCGGTGAAACTGCAATTCATTCAAAAGGAATGCGTCGGTTGTGAGGAGTGTTCTCTAATTTGCACGCTCGTGCACGAAGGAGTCACCGGGCTGGAGCAAGCCAGGATCAAAATCACCAGGAACTACCCATCCCTATTAGATCCATTGTTCAAAGCCTTTTTTTGCCGGGACTGCAACAATGCCAAGTGCATCGAAGCCTGTCCAACCCTTGCCCTGAGGGTGGATGAGTCTGGTACTGTCCATCTGGATCAGGAGAAATGCGATGGTTGCGGAGACTGCATTGCAGCTTGTCCTTTCGATGCCATCTGGTTAGATGCTAAATCCGGGAAGGCCTACAAATGCGACCTTTGCGGTGGAAAACCGGAATGTGTCGACTATTGCTTTCATGATGCGCTGAAGTATGGGTAGAGTTCGACCCAACGAGAGTCGGTTGCTGATGAATTGTTGTCGCTCCGGGGTGGTTGCTCCCAGCAACCACCCCGGAGCGACAAGAGTAGAACAGGTGTCCCTGGTTTCCTGTTTGGTTGCAAGCGCATTCCTGGAGAAAATGGAACAAGATTCGCCGAGGCAATGAATGAAACTGGGCTATCCCGCGTGAGTCCCTCTCCACCATGGATCGTTTCCGGGATGCGAAAATCTATGCTTTCCCTACAATAGAAAAACGACAACCTATTTACCGGCAGAAAAAAGGAATCATACTATGAGTTTGATAGGAAATATGCTGTGGATCCTCTTGGGTGGATGGGTCATTTTCTGCGAATACCTGATGGCCGGTTTGTTTCTTTGCTTGACGGTGATCGGGATCTCCTTTGGCCTGCAATGTTTTAAGCTCGCTTTTTTCAGCCTGGTTCCCTTTGGTAAGCGAGCGATTGCAGTGCCGCAGGACAATCCTGTGCTATCCGTGTTGGGCAACATCTTCTGGATCCTGCTGTTTGGGCTGTGGATTGCCTTAACCCACGCCGTGTGCGGATTGCTTTGCGCGATCACGATCCTGGGGATCCCCTTTGCCGTTCAACACTGGAAACTGGCCGGCATGGCCTTGTTACCGTTTGGGCGAACGATTGAAGACATTCCACGGATAGCTATCTAGCGCAACAATGGGAAAGGAGAAAAATGGAAAAACGTAACGAAATCCCGATGGCCGAGATCCAGTCTTTGACCAACCTGGTGGCGATTCAATCAGCCGCATGCTTTGCGAGCAATCTCCCCATTTAAAATGCTGTTGTTCATGGTTCGTTCCTAGAAGATCACCAAGTCTAAACGATGCAGGATGCCATGGTTGAGATTGCGCGAGCATATCAGCCTGCGGCAGCATGTCCCGCCTATCCCTCCCGCCAACAAATCCAGACGCGCCGGCAGGAACCTCTTCTGGCGTTCGCCCATGCAAAGGACCCGCTCTTTGTTGATTGCCAAATGCGCTTCGGTATGAGATCTCCCTTCCAGATCCTGCCGCAAGCCCGAACGGTGGTCGTCTATTTTCTGCCCTTTGCCGTGGAAATTGTCCACAGCAATGGCCCAGGAACCATCGCATCGTACGAATGGGTGTTGGCCTACGTGGAAACCAATGCCTTGATCGAAGCCTTGAGCCGGGAACTCGTGGCCTGGCTGGGAAAGAAAGGCATTGCTTCCGTCGCGCCACCCCCCACGCATAATTTCGACCCTTTGCGCTTAGTCCGCGATTGGTCTCACAAATATGCCGGGTTCATTGCTGGTTTAGGGACCTTCGGTCTGCATCGGATGCAGATCACTGCCAAAGGATGCGGCGGGCGATTGGGGAGTTTGGTCACAGCGGTGGAGATTGAGCCCACCCCACGCCCGGACGAACCGACCTGCCTCTTTGCCCATGATGGGGGTTGCCGCAGGTGTTTGAACCGGTGTCCTAGCCAAGCATTGCAGGAAAAAGGATTTAACCGACAGGCTTGTTATCGCCTTTGCCTGGAAAATGGGGTACGGCACGAATTGTTGACCCCGACCGACGTTTGTGGCAAGTGCGCCGGCGGCGTGCCTTGTTCCTTGCGTAACTCCGTCGAAGCTTCAGCTGCTATCCGCCGGGAGTAAGGCAATCGAGCGAAATGTTGTACAATCAAGCAGTGGGGGAAAAACGCCGGCACAGGGTAGGGAAGGATGAAGCGAAGATCGAAAAGAACGAGAAAAACAGAGCCCTGGTATTGTGAACCGGAGAATTAAACACTTGCGCACAAACGACAGGAGCGATCCGACCGATGAGTTGGGTACCATGGGCGAGCATCGTCTCTCTTCTATTTGGTGGAGGGCTAGAACCACCCTATTCTCCGACGATTCTGGAAGTGGGCGTTGTGCTATAAACGGTAGAGCTGTGCTCACTAGGGGAACAAGGGGATGGGACATGCTGCCGCTGGCTGATATGAAATGGTTTTTTACCCTGCGGTCAGGAGGAACTTCGCAAGCTCTCTCTGCTGGAATGACTGCAACAACTGGTCAAAATTCATTCACCGGCGCCTCTGAAATCTCAGATCTCAAATCTCAAATCTCAAATCTCAAACTGGTGCCAGGAATGGTAATCTGGATCCAATGATGACGTCGCCCCCACCCGATTGGACGTCCGGCACCCCACGCTCCGCGCCGGATTCAGTAAATCCTCATGCTGTGGAACACAAGATGATCCAAGCCCTGGAGAATGGGGAGTTCGTTGTCTATTTTCAACCGATCTATCAGATCAAACCGCTCCTGCTGGTCGGCTTGGAAGCGTTGTTGCGCATGCAAACGAAGAAATTTGGTCTGGTGTTGCCGGTCCAGTTCATCCCGGAACTAGAGCAAAGCGGATTTATCCTGCAGGTGGGCCAATGGATGCTCGAGACCGTCTGTGGGCAGATGGAGCAGTGGCAGTCGGACGGAGTTGGCGCGATCGCCGTATCCGTAAACATGTCCGATCTGCAATTCCGTACCCCTCAATTGGTTTCTTCTCTGCGGCAACATCTGGACAGCCATCGGCTCTTACCCCGGTTTATGCCTGTGGAAATCAAGGAGAAGGCGCTGACGGTGGATTGGGATTATTCTCAACGGATCGTACAGGAGTTATGCAATGCCGGTCTACCGATCATCGCGGACAACTACGGCATCGGCGAAGTCCCACTGCAGCAGTTGGCTGAGACGGGTATCTTCCAGGTCAAGCTGGACATTTCCCTGATGAAGGCTCTGGTGGGCAATCCCGACGTACTAACCCGCGTCCAGGCGATTGTCAACCAAGCCCAAAAGCTACAGATGAGGGTGATCGCCAAGGGTGTGGAATCCGATTCTCAACTGAAGCTGCTACAGGTGATGGAGTGTGCGATGGCCCAGGGGTTTTTTTTGGGGGAACCCTTGCCTGCCAAAACCATTCCCGCTTTGCTGAAAGCACAACATTCGGAATCTTAAGCTTGAGATGAAGAGCACGAAAGGGAGGAACTAGTGGACATGAGCTGGTTCGCGTTTGGTTCACTGTTGGCAGCGGTGATTTGCTTCGCCATGGGGTTGTTCATTTACAACCAGGATCGCTCCAACCGGCTGAATCAGATCTTTACGCTGCTCTGCATTGTGATCGCCTATGTCTCTTTCACCGAGTACGGCTACCGTCAGGCGGAAAGCGTCAGTCAGGCGATTTTTTGGATG
>JAPLHX010000067.1 GCA_026389415.1 Coprothermobacterota bacterium
GGAGCTGCGTTTAAAAAAAAACTACTGGGTGGACTCTCCGCAGGATCAAGAGGGAACTCCAAGCCATCTTCCTGCGGAACCTCGGCTTCTGCCACACCTGTGGAAGGCTGATTGGTTGGGATGACACTTAACGAAGTAATATTAGATAGCTTTGCTCTCTCTGAGTTCTTGCTATCTCATTTTCCCATCCACCCAGCTCCAAACTTCCGATGGGTCTCAGCCACATCATCCTCGCTCAGATGTTGAAAAACACCCTCCCGTTGGAAAACTGCAACCTGCGCCAGGTGCCGAGTAGCCTCCTACACTAGATCAGAGGATGTCGGAATTTGCTTTTTACATGTCCTGTAACAACTCCCTCGATTTCGGTTTCTCTCTTATCCGGGTAGTACAACTACAAAAAGCGCTCGCTTGGTAGTTAAGTTGATATAGTCCAGAATCCGCCTGGGCTATTGTAAATCAACACCCAATGCCTCAATAAGTCACGACCTAAGAGAGCAATGATTGGCTCAGGTGGGATTTTATTGAGAAACTGCCCACTAAGATTGACTCCCATTGCTTGACCAAGGTCGAGTGCCCAACCTTGTGTTGGACATAAAATCCTTACCGGATAAGTGTTTTGCTGTGTTGGGCCATTTGCCGTTCCCGCATTCACGATACCCACAGGATGTAGTCCGAGCCCCTTTAAGATCGGTTCATGCACACATGTTGAGGTTGCTCCTGTGTCAATGAGTGCCACACCTGCGACACAATTAGGTATTGGTTGCCCTGCATTGGTAAGTATTTGTGCTATTTGAGGTGGCATGTGAATCTCAATAGGACAAAATGCCCCAAGATTCGCTAGTCCTGGAGGACTGAGATTGCCACTTTTGTCACGGATAAACTGATTATGATTTGGCATTAATTGCCCCAACTACAAGCGCAGGGAATTGGATTCTCTCATCTTCCTCCTGGATTGGCTTGATTAAGAAGGGCACATTCCCGAACCGTTCAATACCTGCGTTAAATGCTTCTTCCCAAGTAGTGAACGTGTTGACCAATTCCCTTCCCTTTATCAGGGCAAATTTATCCTCATAACGTTTAAGTAAGTCTTCTTTAATCGACTTAAAGTAATCTAGTTCTTGTTGTAATTCCATTGCAATGATCTCCTTCTAGCCCAGCCTCTTATGATCTAGCCTAGCCTCCTATCAGTATCATATCAAATCCCGTTTTCACGGAACCCACGAGTATTTGAATTTTGGTTGTCCTCTATTTCCCTGGCTTGGCTTGTTCCTTCTGAAAGCACTCCGGTTGCAAGATAGTTCCTCGGATTGCTGCACAGATCTCTTTCGCGTCCGTGCTGTACCCTGTCTGCCGTTTGAGTTCTTTGCGAATCGCTTCGATCAGCGATCGTACCCGATTACCAGCCGATCACCGGCCAGCCCCAAGCTAACCCTGTGTCAATGCTCCGCAGGAACCGGTTGATCCTTGCTTTGGGGCCAGTATTTGCGCTTAAAGAAGAGCGAGACGTTGACCAGGCTAATTAAGACCGGCACTTCCACCAACGGCCCGATCACGGCGGCAAAGGCAACCCCGGAGTTGATACCGAACACGGCCACGGCCACGGCGATGGCCAGCTCGAAGTTATTACTGGCAGCGGTAAAGGACAGGGTGGCGGATTTGGCATAGTCCGCTCCGGCTTTCTTGCTCATCCAGAAACTGACCAGGAACATGATGATGAAGTAGATCAGCAGGGGAATTGCGATCCGTACCACGTCGAGGGGCAGGCGGACAATCAGGTTCCCCTTCAGGCTGAACATGACGATGATGGTAAAAAGCAGGGCGATCAGGGTGATCGGAGAAATCTTGGGGATGAACTTGTTGTGATACCATTCTTTTCCTTTCCGCCGAACCAGGATCAGACGGGTCAGAAAACCGGCGGCGAAGGGAATGCCCAGGTAGATCAAGACGCTCTGGGCGATCTGGCCGATGGAGACGTTCACCACCGATCCGGACAGGCCAAACAGCGGCGGCAGGACGGTGATGAAAACCCATGCATAGACGCTGTAGAACAATACTTGGAAGATGCTGTTGAAAGCCACCAGCCCAGCCGCGTACTCCGAGTCGCCCTTGGCCAGCTCGTTCCAAACGATGACCATGGCAATGCAGCGGGCTATACCGATCATGATCAAGCCCACCATGTAGTCGGGATAGCCACGCAGTAGCAGGATCGCCAGAAAGAACATCAGCACCGGGCCCACAATCCAGTTCTGCACAAGGGACAGGGTCAGCACTTTCCAGTCGCGGAACACTTTCCCCAGCTCCTCGTAGCGGACCTTGGCCAGGGGCGGCCACATCATCAGGATCAGGCCGATGGCGATTGGGATGTTGGTGGTGTCCACCTGGAAGCTGTTGATGAAACCTTCCACGCCGGGAATGAAGTATCCCAGCAGTACACCCACGCCCATGGCCAGGAAGATCCAGAGGGTGAGAAAGCGGTCCAGGAAAGAGAGTTTGCGTACGATGCTTTTGCTTTCAGCTTGTGGGGGCATGGGGTTCACCTCGGGGGAGAGACTTTTTGGAGCGGGTGGTGCGGGTGGATCGGGCCAGAACCGGCTCTAACGGCGAGCACAAATCAGCTGCAGCCCGGACTTTTTCTGCCAGGCGTGTAGCTAAACGCTGGTCGTCGATGTCAAAACCCTCCGCCGACCA